>JAYSTV010000612.1:0-5061 GCA_043719425.1 Acidimicrobiia bacterium
GAGATCACCCAAACCCACCTTCGCTTCCGCGGTCACGACGCCACTCGGTTAGCTCGTACCGCGACCTTCGAGCAGGTGGCCGAACTCCTTCTGACCGGCCGGTTGGCTGACCACGACCCATGGCCGGTGAACTCGATCAAGGTGCCGACTTCCGCCTCGGTCTTCGACCACGTCGGCGCGACCGCTCTCCTGGCGGGTGCCGCCGATCCATTTCGCGCCGACCTCGACCCGAACTCCGTGGCCCAGGCAGCACGGCGCCTCATCTCGTCCGTCGTCGACTCCCTGCCCGTTCTCGGTGACGGTCGAACACCACGGCTGACCATTGCCAACGACAGCTATCGGGGTTCGATAGCTGGACGTCTGTGGACACGCCTCACCCCCCGACGACCGCTGCCGGGTCTTGTGGCCACGCTCAACGCCGCACTCGTGCTGTTAGCCGATCACGAACTCGCCGTGTCCACCGTGGGCGTGCGTGTGGCGGCTTCCACGCGCGCCGATCCGTACCGGGTGATCGCGGCCGGAACCGCGGTGATGAGTGGACCGCTGCACGGCGCCGCCAGCCGTGCCGCGAGACGGATGCTCGACGCGGCCATGGCGGAAGGCGGCCGAACCACGCACGCCGTTGAGCGGGCGGCCGGCCAGGCCCTCGAAGCAAACGGTATGTATCCCGGCTACGGCCACAAGGTCTACAAGCACGGTGACCCTCGGGCCGATCTGCTCCTCACCATGATTCGCGAGGTCGCTGGCGGCACACGAGAGATGGCGGTCGTCGACGGCCTTATCGCCACGATTCGCAAACGCCGCGACGTTCGTCCGAACGTGGACCTCGCCCTCGCCGCCCTCGGCCTCGTGGCCGATCTGCCCGAGGGTGCCGGCGAAACGATCTTTTCCGTCGCCCGCATTGCTGGCTGGGCGGCCCACGCCATCGAGGAATACGCCGAGGCCCCCCTCCGCTTTCGCGCTCGCGCCCAATACGCCGGCTGAACTAGCGGGTGACCTACGGCAGTTCGAGGATGGTGACGGTGCCGGCGCCCCCATCGACTTCGATGAGGGCGCCATTCGGGATGATCCGAGTCGCTCCGGTCACGGACACCACAGCGGGAATGCCGAGTTCACACGACACAATCACGGCTGCGACGGCGTTGCCCCGGGTGTCGAGGGGGAACTTGGTCGACGCCACTGTGCCGAGGTAGGTCCCGTCGCCGATCGGCTGCCACGGGTCGGAGAACCGGCCACCCTGATGCGCCTTCACCAACTTGATACATGTACGCTCAGCTTTTCATGCATCGGGAATAGCTGATCGCCAACGACGGTTCCCATTTCCACCAGATCGCTATCGGGAGATCGTTCCCGTCGGCACCCGAGCAGTTCAGGAGCTCTCCATGTCCACCACCTCGACCACGTCAGCCTCATCGCCCTCGTCGCTCAGTGGAGCGGCCGCCCTCGGCGTGCGCATCGTCCCGGTTCTCCCCCTTCCCGCGGGAGTGGTGCTGCCCGGCCAGGTCGTGACCATTGCGTTGGAGTCCGATGAGGCCCAGGCCGCGGTCGACGGCGCCTTGGCCCATGAGCGCCGGGTCCTCCTCGTCCCTCGGCCCGACGGGCACTATGGCTCCGTCGGCGTGGTCGGGCGAATTGAGAACGCCGGGGAACTGCCCAACGGCACCCGGGCCATCGTCGTGCGGGCCACCCGTCGGGCCCGCTTGGGGAGCGCCGTTGCCGCGCCAGTGCCGACCACAGGCGCGCCGGCCGAGGCCGAGGTGCTCTGGCTGGAAGCCATGCCGGTGAACGAGACGGCACCCGCCGCATCGCTGCGTGAGGAGATGCGCGAGTACCGAGCTCTGGTCGACACCATGGTCGAGCGCACGCAGAACAGTCGCGTGGCCATTGACCTCAGCTCCATCGACGACCCGAGCCAGCTGGTCGACACCATCGCCTATTGGCCCGAGCTCTCCGTCGAACGGCGTGTGGCGGTACTGGAAACGATCGACGTGGCCGAGCGCTTCATCCTCGTGGGCGGATGGCTTCGCGAAGCCATCGCCGAACACGAGGTCAAGCAGAAGATCGCCCAGAGCGTGGGCGAGGGGATGGAGCGCCAGCAGCGAGAATTCCTGCTCCGCCAACAGATGGCGGCGATCCGCAAAGAGCTCGGCGAAGGCGAAGACGGCGCCGATGCCGTGCAGCAGTATCGCGACCGAATCGAAGCATCGACCATGCCCGACGCCGTTCGCGCCGCGGCCACCAAAGAGGTCGACAAGCTCGAAAAGCTGAGCGACCAAAGTCCGGAGCAGGGCTGGATTCGAAACTGGCTCGACACCATCCTCGACCTGGCCTGGGGCGTCGAATCGACCGACCGTCTGGATATCACCGCCGCACGCGCCGTCCTCGATGCCGATACGACCGGCCTCGACGACGCCAAGGAGCGCATCGTCGAATGGCTCGCGGTCCGCAAGCTCCGCGCCGAACGCGACGCGAAGGAAGCGTTGCTCGCCGCCGAACCCGCGGCCGCCGCCGAGACCGACGACGCGCCCCGCAACGTGATCGAACCGGAGGGCGAAGTCCTGGGCACGGCCGACATCACCGACGCCGCTGACGCCGCTGACGTCGTCATCACCTCGTCCTCGTCGGCTCGCCGCGGCGCGAAGGGCGCCATTCTCCTTCTCGTCGGGCCGCCCGGCGTGGGCAAAACGTCAATCGGCGAGAGCATCGCCCGGGCCCTCGGCCGGTCCTTCGTCCGCGTGGCCCTTGGTGGCGTGCGCGACGAGGCCGAAATCCGCGGCCACCGGCGAACCTACGTGGGCGCGCAGAGCGGGCGCCTCGTGAAGGCCTTGCGCGAAGCAAAGACCATGAACCCGGTGATTTTGCTCGATGAACTTGACAAACTGGCAACCGGTTGGTCCGGTGATCCGGCGGCGGCGCTTCTCGAAGTTCTTGATCCAGCCCAGAACCACACCTTCCGCGATCACTATCTCGAGGTCGATCTCGACCTCTCCAATGTGGTGTTCATCGCCACCGCCAACACCCTCGATTCACTCGCCGCACCGCTCCTCGATCGTATGGAGATCATCACGGTCGACGGATACACCGACGATGAGAAAGTGGCAATCGCCCGCAATCATCTGCTCCCGCGTCATCTCACGGAACACGGACTCTCGGAGGCCGACGTCGAGATATCTGATGCCGCCCTGCGAGCAATGATTGAGGGCTACACCCGCGAAGCCGGCGTTCGTTCCTTGGAGCGAACCCTGGCCAAGCTGCTCCGCAAAGTGGCCCTCCGTCGAGCGACGATCACCTCTGAAGACGGCGGAGCTCGCATCATCGGAAATGCCGATCACGTGAGCGAACTTCTCGGCCGTCCCAAGCGAACGACGGAGGAAATTTCCTCGCGAACCGCGCAGCCTGGAGTAGCTACCGGACTGGCGGTGACCGGCGCCGGCGGCGACGTCCTCTTCGTCGAAACCACATCAATGCCCGCAACGGGCGAACTCGGAATCACCGTGACCGGACAGCTCGGTGAGGTCATGAAGGAGTCATCATCGCTCGCTCTCTCGTTTGTGCGGGCCAACGCCGACGCACTTGGCATCGCCCCCGAACGCCTCGTCGGTCGGCGTTTGCACGTGCACTTCCCAGCCGGAGCTGTGCCCAAGGACGGACCGTCGGCCGGCATCACCATGACCACGGCCCTCGTGAGTCTGCTCACGGATCGACCCGTCAACTCGACGGTGGCGATGACCGGTGAAGTCACGCTCCAGGGCAAGGTGCTGCCAATCGGAGGCGTCAAGCAAAAGCTTCTTGCCGCTCACCGTGCCGGCATCAAGACCGTGATCATCCCCGCCCGGAACGAGCCTGATCTCGACGATGTGCCGGCCCACATTCTCGATGCGCTTGACATTCATCCGGTGGAATCGGTGCACGACGTTCTCCGTCTTGCCTTGCTGGATCCGGTTTCGTGAGCGGAAGAAATCCTCAGGTATTGCCCATCGCCACTGACGTTCGATCTATGCCCGCAATATCTGACAAACTGAGACGTATGGCACCTAGAGCTGCAAAAAAGAAGACCATGTCCAACGAGCACAAGTCGGCGCTCGCCGTCGGCCGCACCCAAGGGCGCGCTGTTCGGAATTACCTCGAAGCCCTCGAGGCGCATAAGCCAAAGCGTGGCCGCAAGCGCACTCCCGATTCGATCGGCAAGCGTCTCGCCGCCATCGACGTGGAGCTCGAAGAAGCCGGCCCCATGGATCGGCTTCTCCTTGTGCAGGAGCGGACCGATCTGGCGAACGAGTTGGAGTCGCTCGAGGCCGGCATCGACCTCGCCGATTTTGAAGAGGCGTTCATTGCCGAGGCGCTGGAATTCAGCGAGCGCAAGGGCATCAGCTACGCCAGCTGGCGTGAACTCGGCGTTGAGCCGGCCGTGTTGAAGGCCGCCGGTATTCGCCGCAGCATGTAGACCCCGCAGCGCCACAAGCGCACGGCATTTCGTGACTCGACCCGGCGATTCGCCGGGTCGAGTCGCGTCCGCCGTCCGTTGTGCCTGCGCTCAGCTAGCGATGGCCTGCGCAGCGACGATCACGCGACCCGCGTGGCGGAGAACGCGAGCAAGGCTGAAGGCATCATCGAGGGCCACCGCGCTGATGGTGATTCGTGGGTCGGAATCGAGAAGGGCACGAAACGACATCTCGGTGTCCCAGGACTGCATGGCCATCTCCTGCACGATCCGATACGCGTCGTCTCGTGACATTCCGGAACCCACGAGGGCGAGAAGAACCGACTGACTGAACACGAGACCGAATGATGCGTCGATGTTGGCCATCATCCGCGCCGTGTCCACGTGCAGTCCGTCGATCATCATGCGGGTGCGAGCGAGCATGTAATGCGTCAGCAAACAGGTGTCGGGAAGGATGACTCGCTCGACCGATGAGTGGGAGATGTCGCGCTCATGCCACAACGCCACGTTCTCGAAACCTGCCACCAGATTGCCCCGGAGGATCCGGGCCAGTCCGGCCATGCGCTCGGCGGTGATCGGGTTGCGCTTGTGGGGCATGGCCGAACTGCCCTTCTGCCCCG
>JAYSTV010000613.1:0-12181 GCA_043719425.1 Acidimicrobiia bacterium
ATGCCGTCTCGCACGTCGTAGACCCGGGAAAGCCGCGGGTTGAACAAGATCTCGGACTCGCCGTCGAGCCCGTAGAGCAGCGGCCCTTTGTCTTCGGGACAAGCGAGGATATCGAGCAGTTTTGGAGCGAGGGCCACGGCGTGATCCTACCGCCGCGGCCCTTCGTCTCCGTGAAAAGTCAGTACCGGTAGTGCTCTGCTTTGCTCGATCGTCGCCGGAACGACCGGATCACTCAATACCGGTAGTGCTCTGCTCTGCTCGATCGTCGCCGGAACGACCGGATCACTCAATACCGGTAGTGCTCTGCTTTGAACGGGCCGCTCGGGGCCACACCCAGGTACTCGGCCTGCTCGTCGCTCAACTTGGTGAGCCGTACGCCGAGCGCGTCGAGGTGGTAGCGGGCGACTTTCTCGTCGAGCGCCTTGGGAAGCACGTAGACGCCGACCGGATACTTCTCGACGTTGTTGAACAGCTCGACTTGGGCCAGCACCTGGTTCGAGAACGAACACGACATGACGAAGCTCGGATGGCCGGTGGCGCACCCCAGGTTTACCAAGCGGCCCTCGGCCAGGATGATCACGGCGTGGCCGTCTTCGAACGTCCACAGGTCGGTCTGCGGCTTGAGCTCAACCCGGGTAACGCCCGGGTAACGCGAGAGGCCCGCCATATCGATTTCGTTGTCGAAATGGCCGATATTGCACACGATGGCGTTGTGCTTCATCTGCGACATGTGCTCGGCCGTGATGATGTCAGCATTGCCAGTTGCAGTCACAAAAATATCGGCAAAGCCAAGGGTGTCTTCGATCGGGACTACCTGGTAGCCCTCCATGACCGCCTGCAGTGCGTTGATTGGATCGATCTCGGTGATGATCACGCGTGCACCCTGACCACGTAGCGATTGGGCCGAGCCCTTGCCCACATCACCGTATCCACAGACAACGGCGGTCTTGCCGCCAATCATCACGTCGGTGGCACGATTGATGGCGTCGACCAAAGAATGGCGACAGCCATAGAGGTTGTCGAACTTCGACTTGGTGACGCAGTCATTCACATTGATTGCTGGGATCTTGAGTTCGCCGCGCTCATGCATCTGGTAGAGGCGATGCACGCCGGTGGTGGTTTCTTCGGTAACGCCTTTTACACCGGCAAGCATCTTCGTCCACTTGGTCGGATCATCTTTCAGAGTCTTGGCCAAAAGGCGCAGGATGATCGAAAACTCGACGCTCGACGCCTCACCTGCATCGGGCACGGCGCCTTCGGCCTCGAACTGCGCACCCTTGTGCATCACGAGGGTGGCGTCGCCACCGTCGTCGAGGATCATGTTCGGACCGGTGTGGCCGTTGGCATCGGCCGGCCACGTCATCATCTGCTCAGTGCACCACCAGTACTCCTCAAGCGACTCGCCCTTCCAGGCAAACACTGGCACACCGGCCGGTGCCTCGCTGGTGCCCTCGGGTCCAATGGCGATGGCGGCGGCGGCGTGATCCTGGGTCGAGAAGATGTTGCAGCTCGCCCAACGAACTTCGGCGCCGAGCTCGACGAGGGTCTCGATAAGCACGGCGGTCTGCACGGTCATGTGTAGTGAGCCGCTGATGCGAGCACCCTTCAGGGGCTTCGACGGTCCGAGTTCGCGGCGGATGGCCCGGAGGCCGGGCATCTCGTGTTCGGCAAGATGGATTTCGCGACGTCCGAACGGAGCAAGCGAGAGGTCGGCGACTTTGTAGTCGCGATCGGTCAAGGTGGGCATGAGGAGACTCCTTCGAGAGTACGAACGCTGACCCGGACCGGGACAGCGAGGGAAACGATGGAGTCGGCCCCGACCACGGGATGACAGCGTGTAGACGCCCGACGAGCACGAACATTCTACCGGTCGCCAGCCGGGTGCGTCATTGATCCGAATTACTCCTTGACGGAAGCCAAGCCCATGATCAGTGCCAGCACGTCGGCCACGTGGGTGCCGACCTCAGCGGAGGTGGGCGCCTCGAGGTTCAGCCGCAGAAGCGGTTCGGTGTTCGACGCCCGCAGGTTGAACCACCACGAACCCATATCGACGGTCAGACCGTCGAGGTGATCGACCGACGTGGCCCGGGCGGTAAACGCGGCTTCGACCCTGGCGATAACCAGTTGGGGATTGGCAACCTTGGTGTTGATTTCTCCCGATCCGGCGTAGCGCTCAAACGGACGGCGGACCTCACTAATCGGTGCACCTCCGGGTGCCGTCGACAGGAGTTCGAGCACGTGCAGCGCGGCGATGATGCCGGAATCGGCACGCCAATTGTCGCGGAAGTAATAGTGCGCGGAGTGCTCGCCCCCAAAGATGGCATCGGTTTCAGCCATGAGGGCCTTGATAAAGCTGTGGCCGACGCGGGTCCGGATGGGAACGCCGCCATGCTCGGCAATAACTTCCGGCACCGCTTTGGAGCAGATGCAGTTGTACAGCACCGTCGCCCCCGGATGCTTGCGCAACACTGCGGTGGCGACCATGGCTGTGGTCGTTGACCCCGAGATGGGCTGACCTTTTTCATCGACCAGAAACACCCGGTCGGCATCGCCGTCGAAGGCCAAGCCAATGTCGGCGCCCGAGGAAACGACGGCTGCCTGGAGATCACGGAGATTCTCCAGCTGAATGGGGTCGGCCGGATGATTCGGAAACGTTCCGTCGAGTTCAGGGAACAAGATCTCGAAGGAAACCGGCAGGCGCTTCAGCACCGCGGGAGCGACGAGCCCACCCATACCGTTGGCCGTGTCGGCCACGATTTTGAGGCCGGGTCGAATCGCCGAGACGTCGATGAACGACAGCGCATGGTCGACGAACGCGTCGAGCATGTCGGCGGCGCGACGTTCGCCCGGAATGGCGTCGGAAGAGAACGCGGATCGGCCCATCGCCAGGTCGGCGGCGATATCTCGAATGGTCTGCAGACCCGTGTCGTCACCAATCGGCTTAGCCGACGACAGGCACATTTTGATGCCGTTGTAGGCCGCCGGGTTGTGCGATGCCGTGAACATCGCCCCGGGCACCCCCAGCATTCCGCTGGCGAAGTACATGATGTCGGTGGACGCCAGCCCGATGTCGGTGACCGCCACACCCTCGCCGATGGCTCCGTCGATGAACGCGGCCACGAGATCGACGCCCGAGGGTCGCATATCTCGCGCCACCACGATCCCCGCCACACCTTCGCCAGCAACCGCGAATCGGGCAAAGGCGGCGCCAATGGCGCGGGCCAGAGGCGGATCGATCTGCTCACCGACCAGGCCACGCACGTCGTACGCCTTGAAAATCGCCTGCAACCGCTCATCGGCTGAGGCGATGGGAGCGGCCTCGACCTGGCCACCCTCAGCTTTGCTGGTCTTCGCTGTCACAACGCTCCCCTTTCGAGAGGCACTCGCCCACCCGGCAACGGGCGAAGCGACCCTAGTGCCCTCGTCGACTGGCACCTCACGAGATGGATCGGCACGAGTCCGGCATGAGGCCCGCTCAGCATGAGGCCCTCCCCCATCAAAGGGCAGAGGTGGCACCAAAAGGGCAGGGGGTGGCAGCAAAGGGCAGGGGCGGCGCCAATCCGGATCGGGCACGGTTTACGATCTATCCCATGAATGCCGAGGCTGAACCTCGCGTCGTACTCGACTCTGCGCTGACGGCTCCGGCGGCAACCATCGAGACGGCCCCTTCCCCCAACGTGGCCACGGGACCCTCGGGTCCGCTCCAGCGGTACCGGAGCATGCACCCGCCCGGCGACGGCCTCGCTCGCGTCACCTTTGGGGTGCTGTTCATCGGCAGCCTGCTGCTGGCGTGGAAGCTGCATATGTTCAAGCTGCCGTCGCAGATCGCCGCCGACCGTGCCGCCGCCACCAGTAAAACGGCGCCCCGCACGACGCTCCTCCAAGCCGCCATCGACTGGCTGACGCCGTGGCGCTGGGGCCGAGGCGACATGCTCAAGCCCAGCCTGGCCACCGGCGGCGATATGGGCGCGCACGTCTGGTCGTCGGACTATCTCCGTCGAGCATTGCTTCCCAAAGGTCGGCTCACGGGTTGGTCGAATGACTGGATGGGCGGCTTCCCCGTTCTTAACTTCTACTTTCCGCTGCCGACCATCGTGATCGGCTTCCTGGGGTTCATCATCCCGGCCAACATCGCCTTCAAGATGGTCACCGCCTTCGGCATCCTGGCCCTTCCGACCATGGCATGGCTGTCCGGTCGGGTCGCCCAGCTGCCGCGACCGATCCCATTGTTCCTCGGGCTCGCGGCCTTTCCGTTTGTGTTGTCTCGCCACTATGACCTGTACATCTACGGCGGGAACCTCGGGTCGACCATGGCCGGCGAATTCTCCTTCGCCATCTCGGTCGCCTTCGGCGTGCTGTTCCTCGGTCTCTTCGTACGTGTACTGAACACTGGCGAGTACCGCGGTCGAGCGGCGCTGGCCCTGGCCGCCACCGGCCTCTGTCACCTGCTCCCGACAATCTGGGTGCTGTGTACGAGCGCGCTGATCCTCGTCACCCACCTGCAACCGCAACGACTGCGGGTCCGCAACGCGCGCCTCCTCGCCACGATGGCCTTGGCCGGCACGGCGCTCGGCGCACTCGTGTGGCTGGCCATCGACCACAAGTACGGCCTCGTCGTCGTGGGCCTCACGATGTTCGGTCTGGCCCTCGCCGACCAGTTCCGCGACCTATTCGGACTCCGCCAGCTTCGCGACGCGCTGCTCGTGCTCGGCACTGGAGGAGCGCTGGCCGGGTTCTGGCTGGTGCCGTTCGCCCACAACCTCCCATATACCAACGACATGGGTTGGGAGAAGATGAAGCTCTACGAGCGGAACCTCTTCCCGTTCTGGGGACCCAAGCCCTACGGCGATTCACATATCGCCGCCATCGCCATGATCCTCGCCCTCATCGCCGCCATTTCGGCGGTCGTCTCGCTCGGACGCGCCATCGCCGAGTCGGCCGAACGCCGTATCGGTCTTCCCGCACCGACGTTGGCCGGCGCCAGTCTCGTGGCCGCGGCAATCGGCCTCGCCATTGGTCTCGTGCAGAGCGAACCAACCGTTGGGCTCATTCTCGGCGGGGCGTTCTTCGTGATCACCTTCGTGGCCGCGTTGCTCTTCGACGGTCCCGTGATCAGCAAACTCATCGTCGGCATCGCCGCGCTCTCGACCGCGGCCTTCCTCATCTCCGCGCGAGCAACGCCAGGTCACCTCATCGTTGTGACCGCGGCGTGGGCGCTCGTCGTGTGCGTGGTCGCTGGCGTGCGCGGCCTCGAGTTCGAGCGCCTCGGTATCGCCCTGGTCCTCACGGCCGGACTCTGCGTGGCGTTCTTCGTCCAGACTCCTGAGTTCCGATTGTGGAACGCCCGGGTCCTGCCGTTCTGGTTCCTCACCGTGTACCTGCTCGCCGCCCACGGTGCGTACCGAACGGCCCGAGGAGGGCGCGCGGCGCTCGCACTGATCGCCGACATTCGACCCGGTTCGGGCCGCGCCCCGATCTACGGAGCGCTCTCGGCCAGCGCCGCGGTCTTCGTGGCCGTCGGCCTGCCGCTCAACCTCGTGCCCAACGAACTGCCGATCCCCAAGGTCAGCAAGGGACTGCTCGGTGTGCAGCTCGCCCGCCAGAGCAACGACTCCAACTTCTCGCCGGGCTGGGCGTTGTACAACTACCGCGGCTACCAGGGAGCCGGCGGATGGCTCGAGTACAAGGCCCTCATGGACAAGGCGGTCGACGTGGGTCGCGGCAACGGCTGCGGTCGCGTGCTCTACGAATACGAAGACGCCAAGCTCGGCTCGTTCGGCACCACGCTCTCCCCCATGCTCCTTCCGTATTGGACGAAGGGCTGTCTCCAATCGTTCGAGGGGGTCTACTTCGAATCCTCGGCGACCATGCCGTGGCACTGGATGACGGCGGCCTTGGTCACGACCCCGCTGACCAACAACGCCGACGGATCCAAGCTGTACTCGGGCCCGTCGAACCCGCAGCGCAACATTGCGTATCCGACCTATGACCTCGTGCGCGGCATCGAGAAGATGAAGGCGTCGGGCGTTCGCTACTACCTCTCGATCACGGCCGCCTCACGGGCGGCGTCGGATTCGATGCCCGACAAGATGCGTAGGGTCGGCGAGTCGGGCAAGTGTCCGTCGGCCACGTTCACGCCCGACCCGATCAAGGACGCCACCTCGTGCTTCACCTTCTACGAGGTCATTGGGTCCCAACTCGTTTCGTCGTTGACCGAAGCACCTCAGGTCGTGAAGGGCATCGCCCAAGACCAATACGGCGGATGGCTCGACGTGGAAACCGAGTGGTACAACAACCCAACCGCGTACCCCGCCACCATCGCCTGGAGTGGGCCGAAAGAGTGGAACCGGTTCACCGCCAAAGTCGACAAGCCCAAGGTCAGCCCGGGCAAAGATGCCAAGGGGCGAGATCGCAAGCCCGAGCCGGTGCGCACGTTTGGCGCTGGCGTGACCACCACCGATGTCGCCCCGGCCAGACCGATCGATCCCGTGACGGTGACCAACATTTCACTCAATAACACCGACCTTCGCTTCACCGTGGACCGGGTGGGCGTGCCTGTTCTCGTGAAGGTTTCGTATTTCCCCAACTGGACGGTCTCGGGCGCCAAGGGACCGTATCGGGTCATGCCGAACTTCATGGTCGTGATCCCCACGAGCAAGAACGTGCATCTCCACTACGGTTACTCCGGGGCCGACACGCTCGGCTACACCGCATCGTTCGCCGGAGTGGCCATGCTCGGACTACTCCATCGAACACGACGCCGAGGGTTGTTGACCAAGCCCGACCCCGAGCCGATCGATGGTGACATCGACAACGAGCCCGTTCGAGCTATCGACCCCGTTCACTCTGCCCACGCGAACGACGATGACCCCACCGTCGGTGCGGCTGGCGTTGACGCCCCCGCGAACCTCCGCACCGCGCCGGGGACCTTCGCCGACGAGTTTTCCGACGACGTCGAACGCCTCACCGACGACGAGTGACTGCGAACGCTTCGACGCAACGGCGTGGCACCCGATTCTTCGTCGAACATCACCAGGCGATACTCGTCGCCACGCTGTGTTTGATCCTGGCGATCGGGGTCCGGATCGACCGCGTGTTCCTCAACACGTTTCCGACGGGCGGTGACAATGGCGGGCACCTTGGCATGCCCGCATACGTTCGCCGAGTTCTCGCTCCGCAGTTCCGCCTCACGGGTTGGTCGAACGACTGGTTCGCCGGCGTTCCTATTCTCGCTCTCTATTTCCCGCTGCCCACGTGGCTCATCATCGCCCTCGACACGGTGTTGCCGTACAGCATCGCCTACAAGCTCGTCACGGTGGCTGGGACCATTCTGTTGCCGTGGGCGGCGTGGCGCCTTGGCCGCAAAGCCTCGCTGTCGGCACCCGCGCCCCTGTTTCTCGCCATGGCTTCGCTGGCCTTTCTCCTCAACCGTTCGTACCGCATCCTCGGCGGCAACATCCTCTCAACGATGGCCGGCGAATTCTCGTTTTCGCTCGGCCTGTTGTTCTGCGTGCTGTATTTCGGGTCATTGCTCGACGTGATTCGCGGCGATCGTCATCGGGTCTCGGCGGTGTTGTTGTTGACGGCGACCGGCCTCAGTCACGTGGTCCCGGCGATGCTCGCCGTCGTCGGTACGGGCGCGCTCGTTGCGTGTTACGCCGAACGTTCACGCCTACGTCGACAGATACAAAGCACACTTACTGTTGGGGTAGTCGGACTGTTCCTCGCGGGGTTTTGGATTGTGCCGTTCGCCTCGTTGCTGCCCTACACAAACTCCATGGACTACGAGCGCAACACCCTGCTGCGCAATTCACTCCTGCCGTTCCTTCCAGGCAAGCACACCCTCCACGTCCTGTCCGACGGCGGCCCACTGATTGCCGGCGCGTTCGTCCTCGCCATCGTTTCTCTCGTGTGGGGGCTGTGGCGTCGAGTGCCGCTCGTGGCCGCGCTGGGCCTCACCGCCGCGGCGGCGGTCATCGGCTTCATGACGTGGCCCACCGGCAGCATGTGGAACAACCGACTTCTCCCGCTGTGGTTCTTCGCCATGTTCCTTCTGGCCGGCATCGGCGCGGCCGCCCTCGTCGGCCGGTTCACCCGATCGTCAGGTGCGGCGTCGTTCACCGGGGTGGCCGTGCTCTTCATCGCCCTCGCCCCGACCTTCGACGCGCTGCCCGGTTGGTTTCCGTTGCCCGTCCATGGCAAAGGCGGTTGGGAGTTTGAGGCCCTGCGGGACAACAAGGAATACGCCAACGCCGACCTGCCGTTCGCCTGGGCATCGACCAATGCCGAAGGAATGCAACGCAAGAAGGCGTGGCCGGAATACCGCTCGCTCATGACCACGCTGCAAACGTTGCCCTGCGGACGACTCTTTTGGGAACAGGACAAGGGCTACGTCCGCTTCGGATCGTCGATGTCGCTGATGGCCATTCCCTTCTTCACCAAATCATGCATCCAGTCGGTCGAAGGCCTCTACTTCGAATCGACCCAGACCACTCCGTTTTCGTTCCTCACGTCGTCGTACGTGAGCAACGCACCATCGAATCCACAGCGCGATCTGCGCTACGGCACCTTCGATATCGATCGTGGGGTCGATCGACTCCGCCGCATCGGTGCTCGCTACCTGTTGGCATCATCGGATCGGCTCAAGACCGCGGTTCGTACGCGCACTGATCTTCGCGAAGTGGCACGGTCAGGCTCGTTCATCATCTACGAGATTGCCGACCACGCCACCGTGCAACCGCTCACGTCGTTGCCCGTGGTCGTGCGGCGCGCCACCTCGGGACTCGACGGCGGGTTCATGGACCTTGGGCTCGCCCAGTGGACCGATCCGGTGACGCTCCCGGATACCTACGTCGTCGACGGCCCGAGCACGTGGCCGCGAGCCGACCTCACGGTGCGTCGAACCCGAGCCCCCGGCAAACTTCGCGACACCCGCGGCACGGGCGTGAGCTTGAGCCCGGCACGCCAGGCGGTCGCTCCCGTCTTGGCGCCGGTGAAGGTCACCGGCGTTGACCTGCAGCCAACATCGCTGCGGTTTCGCGTCGACCGCGTCGGTATGCCGGTTCTCGTTCGCATGTCGTGGTCGCCCGGTTGGCGGGTGTCGGGCGCCACCGGGATGCATCGGGCGGCGCCGAACTTCTTCGTGGTGACCCCGACCGCCAACGAAGTGCGCATCACCATGGGACGGACCGCCCCCGAACTAGCTGGGCACGGACTCAGTGCTGTCGGTCTGGCCGCCGTTGGCGCGTTGGTCATCAGCGACCGACGCCGAAGCCGCTCAGCACGTGTTGGCGGTGTCGCCCTTGGGACCGGTGCGGCCCTCGCGGCGGAGGGCGAGCCAGAGGGTGCCGAGCCCCCGAACGGACCGGAAGATACGAGAGAGGATTGGCGTTCGGGCGGGGCGAGTCTCCTCGATGGTGACGCCGATCTCACCGGTGCGGAATCCGGCGCGCTCCAAGCGGAGAATGAGTTCGGTATCGAAGAGGTCGGTCCCGAAGAGGCAATCGGCCGCTAGGCGTTGCGCCGGCTCGCGACGCATGGCCTTCATGCCGTGGGTGTCGGAGACTTTCAGACCGAAGCCGACCCGGAGCAACGTGGAGAACACGCCGGTGACCACCTTGCGGGTCCAGTGACGACGATCATCGGCACCTTCGCCCCGCTTTGACGCCACGATCAAGTCGGGGCCGCCCGGCGCAGCAATGCGGCCCGTCGCTTCCCGGAGAAACCCCAGGTCGAACAGGTCCACGTCGAAGTTCACGACGAGGTCCTTGGTCGCCGCGAGCAACCCATCGCGAAGCGCCAAGCCGTAGTTGGCCTGGGGAATTGCCCTCGACCGAACCTCGCTGAACTCGACCGCCAGGCGATCGGCAACGGCCCGGGTTCCATCGCGAGAGCCGTTCTCCACCACGATGACTTCGAACGACCGATCATCCGCGCGCAGACCTTCGACAATCGAGCGAACGGCGGTGTCCAGGAACTCCTCCTCCTGATACGCCGGGAACACCACCGAAACCGAGAGAGGTATCGACGTTGCCGCGGGAGTAGTCGGTGAAGACACGGCCCGAGATCCTACGGGCACCCCTCTGACCCACGGTGGACCGCCTGCAGCTGTTTCTCATCAACGGCCGGTAGGATTCATTGTCGTGAAAGCCGCCGATCGCAGGTCACGCCGCGCTTACCGGGTTCCGCTCTCCTTCGCCACCGCAGCACTGCTCTTCGCCGCCTGCAGCTCATCAGGACCGAGCACACCGTCGGCCGAACCAGTCGCGACCACGAGTGCGGCCCCGGGAAGCACGCCCAGCGGAAACGCCAGCATCGAAACGACGGCGCCGACGGCCACCCCGACCTCCCAGGGGGCCGTCGTCGGCAGCATCATCGATACGCCGCCGGAGGTGTTGGCCGGCACCAAGGTCGCCCCGAGCGGCCTGACCGACGACTACAAACCGGCGCCAACTGACCGTTCACTCGTGCTCACCGCCGCCGTGCCCAGCGTCGACATCTTCGACAGCGCCACGGCCACCGTGCCCACCATGGCGATGGCAAACCCCATCGCCTCGGGATCGCCGCTCACGTTCTTGGTCGATGGGCTCACGACCACTCGGTACAAGGTGCTTCTCCCGATCCGTCCGAACGGCAGCACCGGCTGGGTGAATGCGGCGCAGGTCACCGTGTTGGCCCACCAGTACAAGGTGACGGTTGAGCTGAGCGCCCACGAAATCATCGTCACCAACGCCGACCAGGTGATCATGAAGGAAAAGATCGGGGTGGGAAAAGCGACAACCCCAACACCCGGCGGGCGGTACTTCATTAAAGAACTCATCCGGCCGTGTTACTCCGACGGCAAGGGAGGCAAGTGCGTGCAGCGCGACGACGGCGCCTACGGTCCCTATGCCTACGGACTCAGCGGATTTTCGCCCGTGCTCGATGACTACAAGGGCGGCAAAGGTGAGATCGGCATCCACGGCACGAACGAACCGCAGCTCATCGGCACCGACGTGAGTCACGGGTGCATCCGTATGGCGAACGATTCGATCCGCAAACTGGCAGCGATATTGCCGCTCGGCACCCCGGTCATCGTGCAGGCCTGATCCCACCTTCTTGCTGCAAAGGCGAATTGATGCACTCAACTCTGTCCACGTCGGCGCCGATGGCTCCTTCCATGGCTGACCCTGTTTCCTCGACGCGTCCCAGCCGGGCCGCCTGCGTGTTGGCGCTCGCCGCGGCGGCGGTCACGATGTTCCCGGTCAGCGCCAAGGCGACCACGACCACCGTTGGCCCCACGACGGGCACCACCCCCGTTCGTTCCGACGCCAACGCACCCGTCACCACGGTGGCCCCGGTGGGTGTGGCCGGAGCGTCGGGCGAGTGGACGCCCCCTGCGGTCACCGTTGTCGCCGCCGCCCGGAACCGGATTACCCCGGCGTACGAAACAGCCACGTCGACGACGCCCTTCGCCAAGTTCGACAACAAGCTCAACTTCAGTGGCCGCCACGTGTTCCTGGTGCTCGCCCAGGAGGGCAATGCCTACAAGGTGAAGCTGCCGATGCGGCCCAACGGTCGAATCGGCTACATCAAGGTCGCCGACGTGTCGGTGTACCAGCACGACTACTCGATCAAGGTCGACCTGTCCGACCATGTCCTGCTCGTCTACAAGGGCGGCAAAGAGATCCAGCGAGATGTGGTCGCCGTTGGCCAGGCCAAGTACCCCACGCCCACGGGCTCGTACTTCCTCCGCGAGTTGGCCAAGCCCGGTAACCCCAAGGGCTCCTACGGTCCGTGGGCCTTCGGGCTGTCGGCGTACTCAAACGTGTTGCAGAAGTTCGGCCGCGGCGACGGTCAGATCGGCATCCACGGCACCAACCAGCCCGGAGCCCTCGGCACCAACGCCAGCCACGGTTGCATCCGCATGAAGAACACGTCGATCACCAAGCTGGCGCAGACCCTCCCCCAGGGCGTGCCCATCGACATCGTCGCCTAAGCGACGCCCCTGGCCTCCGGCCCCACCAGTGCCCGACTTGGGCACCCCATCGTTGGATGGTTGGCGCCACGTTGTCGCTTTGACGACGTCGTTTCCGCGACAACGTGTCGCCAACGCGCCAACGGTTCAGCTCCGGCGGGTGACCCGGAACGCGAAGCGGCCCCGCCTTTCGGCGGGGCCGCTTCAACTTGGTTGGTCAACCCG
>JAYSTV010000614.1:0-5029 GCA_043719425.1 Acidimicrobiia bacterium
CACCTCAGAGCGCTGACCGCGCAGATCGGCAGTTTCGGCGCCGATCGCGCCGATTTCGGTGTGATCTGCGCGCTAGTGAGCTAGAGGTGTGAGGCACGCTCCCGGATCTGCGCGCCGGGTCGGTCCCCGCCCGCCCGGGACCTAGGAACTGAGGCGTAACCGGGCGACCGGCCGGGCGACGAGGAACACTGCGACGCCACCCAACGCAACCGCCAGCACACGAGCGGGAACGCCGAGCAACTGCATTGACGACGCACCGAGCAACACCACGAGGACATGGCGGATCCAACCGACGTTGGCCTTCGACGAGAGTCGTGCGCCGATGTACACCGCCGGCACTGCGCCGGCGATCAGCGGCACCGCAAGCGTCATCGAGACCGAGCCGAACAACGCATGGCCCAGCGCCGCCGAGGCGACAAGTGGGATCGCCTGCGCAAGGTCGGTGCCCACCAGCGATCGTTGTTCGAGCGACGGGTACAACAGCATCAGTCCCACGATCATCAACGACCCTGATCCCACCGAGGTGAGCCCGACGAGCACACCGCCGATCGCCCCCAGCAACACGGTCGCCCATGGCCGCAACGCAGGTGCCTTCGACACCGGGACAACAGACGTCGCTCGGAGTCGGCCGCGGACGAGCATCGCCGCCACGGCCAGGAGCAGGGCCAGGCCGATTCCTCGTTTCATCAGCGGAGCAAGGTCATGCGCCGCGCCCACCCGTTCCACCAACGCCGCTCCCGCGAACGCCGTGGGTACCGAGCCGAGCATGAGCCACCTCGTCATCTTCCTGTTCACCGTGCCGCTGCGCAGATGGACCGACGCGCCGATCGGCTTCATCACCAGCGACACCACGAGATCACTGGCCACGGCCGTTAGCGGATCCACCCCGAGGAGCAGCAGCGTTGGCGTCATGAGAGCGCCACCGCCGATCCCGGTGAGCCCAACACAGAGTCCGATGACCGTGCCGACGACCACCAGCACCAACGGGCTAGCCATCGATCACACCATGGTCGACCAGCATCGCCACGATCTGCGCGGCCGCCGCCGCCGCCAACCCAGAGTCGGTAGAAAGATGAAGGTCGGGAGAAGCAGGCGACTCATACGGCGAGTCGATTCCGGTCATGCCTTTGAGCTCCCCGCGCCGAGCCCGAGCGTAGAGGCCCTTCGGATCACGGGACTCGACCACGTGGAGCGGCGCATCGACGAATACTTCGAAGAACTCGCCGGCTGTGACCTTGGACCGCGCCAGCCGACGATCAGCCTCAAACGGACTGATAAGTGCACTGATAACAACGAGACCGGCGTCGGCCATCAGTGCAGCCACCTCCGAAGCGCGACGAATGTTCTCCGACCGATCACCGTCGGAGAAGCCAAGGTCGCTGTTGAGGCCATGACGGAGGTTGTCGCCGTCGAGCACATAGGTTCGAACGCCACGTGCATGCAGCTGGCGCTCCACGAGGTTCGCCAGCGTCGACTTCCCCGAACCGGAAAGGCCGGTGAGCCATACCACCGCTGGGCGATGACCGTTCACCCCAGCCCGAACCAAGCGATCAATAGCCGAAGCGTGCCAGCGCACGTCGACGGATCGATGGGCCGGGCCGACGATCATGCCCGCACCGACGGTCGCGTTCGTCAAACGATCGATCACAATGAAGCCGCCAGTGTGGCGGTTCTCGACGTAGCGGTCGAAGGCCACCGTCCGATCGAGTTGCACCTCGATGCGGGCGATCTCGTTCATCCCGACAACCACAGCCGGCTCGTGCACGAGGGTGTTGATGTCGATCCGATACGACGGCTCGTCGAAGACGGCACCGACGGTACGTGTACCTAACTTCAAGAGGTAAGGACGACCAGCGATCAGCTGCTGCTCATGCATCCACACCACATGTGCGTCGAGACGGTCACCGATCTCTACCGGTTTGGCAAGCGAACTGATCATGTCGCCACGGCTCGCATCGATCTCGCGGTCGAAGGTGATCGTGACCGACTCACCAACCACCGCGGATGCCAGATCACCATCGAGGGTGACGATCCGGTCGACGACGGCTCGCGCGCCACGAGGAGCCACCCACACCTCGTCGCCGACGGCCACCGAGCCGCTCGCCACCAATCCCGAGATTCCTCGGAAATCGAGGTTCGGCCGATTCACCAACTGCACCGGCATCCGAAACGAAGCAGACTCCGGGCTGGGTAACGGCACGGTTTCAAGATGCTCGAACAACGTCGGCCCCGCGAACCAGCCGAGCCGATCGCTGCGGTGCACCACGTTGTCGCCGAGCAACGCCGACAGCGGAATCGCGGCAACATCGCGAAGCCCGACCCGATGGGCAAACTCTCGGTAGTCAGCGACGATGGCGTCGAACCTCGCCTCGTCGTAGTCGACGAGGTCCATCTTGTTCACGGCGAGCACAACATTGGTGATCCCGAGCAGCGACACCAAATAACTGTGCCGACGGGTCTGGGTGATCACGCCTTTGCGAGCATCGACCAGAATCACGGCCAGGTCAGCCGTCGACCCGCCGGTGATCATGTTGCGGGTGTACTCCTCATGACCGGGGGTATCGGCGACGATGAATTTGCGGCGCTCGGTCGAGAAGAACCGGTACGCCACGTCGATCGTGATGCCCTGTTCGCGCTCGGCCTGGAGACCGTCGAGCAGCAACGCCAGATCGAGCTCACCGCCCTGGGTGCCGAGCGTCTTCGAGTCGGTCGCCAACGTTTGCAGATGATCCTCGAACACGAGGTGCGACTCGTAGAGCATGCGACCGATGAGGGTGCTCTTGCCATCATCGACACTGCCGCACGTGATGAAGCGCAGCAGGCCCTTGTTCTGGTGCGCGTCGAGATACGCCTCGATGTCGGTGGCGATGAGGGTGCTCGCATGAGCCATTAGAAGTACCCCTCCTGCTTCTTGCGTTCCATCGACCCCGAACCGTCGTGGTCGATGAGTCGGCCCTGTCGCTCCGACGTGGTGGCCAGCAACATCTCCTGGATGATCTCCGGCAGGGTCGTGGCCGTTGACTCGACGCCACCGCTCAGCGGGTAGCAACCGAGGGTGCGGAACCTCACGTTGAGGGTTTCCACCGTCTCGCCGGGCGCAAACCGCATGCGATCGTCGTCGACCATGATGAGGCCGCCATGTCGACGGACCACCGGACGAGGCTCGGCGAAATAGAGCGGCACAACCTCGATTCCTTCGAGGTGGATGTACTGCCACACATCGAGTTCGGTCCAGTTCGACAACGGAAACACGCGAAGCGTCTCGCCGGCACTCCGACGCACGTTGTAGACGTTCCACAGTTCAGGGCGTTGACGCTTCGGGTCCCACTGGTGCGACGACGAACGAACGGAGAACACGCGCTCCTTGGCCCGCGACTTCTCTTCGTCACGACGAGCACCGCCGAAGGCAACGTCGTAGCGACCGAGTTCCATGATCTGCTTGAGACCGTCGGTCTTCCAAAGATCGGTATGCATGGCCGATCCATGATCGAACGGATTGATGTTGCGAGCCACGCAATCCGGGTTCGTATGCACTATGAGCTCGACACCCATTTCGGCCACGACCCGGTCACGAAAGGCGTACATCTCCTGGAACTTCCACGTGGTGTCAACGTGGACGAGCGGGAACGGCAGCTGGCCAGGAAAGAACGCCTTCTTGGCCAGGTGCAACATCACCGAGCTGTCCTTGCCGACCGAATAGAGCATCGCCGGGCGATCGCTTTCGGCCACGGCCTCGCGCAGGACGTGGATGCTCTCGGCCTCCAAGCGCTGGAGGTGGGTGAGCGGCCCCGGCCGTCGCAGAAGCGTGGTCTCGGGGAGTTGGGTTGGGTGGGTGGCAAGAAGTGGCATCGTTAAACCTGACAAATCCGATCGACTTGTAGGAGAATACACACATGCCGTCCGCCGTCAACACCAGCAGTTCTCCATCAACCGCCCCAGAGGGTCCCCGACCAGCGGTTTTGTCCGCCGAGACACTTGTCGAGCAGGCGCGGACCATGGAGGGTTGGTCGGCCGAGGAGATCGTCCGATGGTCGGTTGGAGCGTTTGGTGACCGGATTTGCGCGACCACGTCGGCGGCCGACACCGTGATGATCCACCTCGTGCACTCCGTCGCCCCGAAGGTCGAGTTCGTCTTTCTCGACACCGGATTCCACTTTCCAGAAACGCTCGCCACGCTGGATCGCGCCACCCGGCGCTACGACCTCAACATGCGGATCGAACGGCCCGTCGCCGACGCGCCCGACCTCTACGGCACCGACGTTGACACGTGCTGTGGCGCCCGCAAGGTCGACACCCTCGCCCGGGCCATGGTCGGGCGCGAGGCCTGGTTGACCGGCCTGCGCCGGGCGGATTCACCGTCTCGTGCCGACACGCCCATCCTCTCCCGCAACACCGCCGGCATGGTCAAAGTGTGCCCAATAGCAACATGGACCGACGATGATGTCGATGCCTACATCACCGAACATGACCTCATCATGAACCCACTCTTGTTCGATGGCTACGACTCTATTGGTTGTGCTCCGTGCACATCCCGCGTCTCCCTTAGTACCGATAGCACCGATCGGCGAGCAGGACGTTGGGCCGGTTCTAGCAAGACCGAGTGCGGTATCCACCGCTAAATCCCGGGAGAGTTTGTTCGCCACGGCGCGCCCAGGGAGCGCCGGAATCCAAACCGCAGAACAACCTCGGCGCTAGCGGAACAAGTCTTCCGACGGGGCTCGGACCACTTCGTCCTTGACGGAACCCTCACGGAGCCACTGCGGGTCCACGCCGCGCACAATAGCGGCGGCGATGCCAGAGGCCTTGCCCATCACCAGCTCCGCCGCACCGGCGAGCTCGTCGACCAGGCACACTTCCGTCACGTGCAACTCGCGCCCCTTGGCATCTTCGGTGCCCCGAAGGTCGATCACTGCAGCGATACCGGCCGAGCCAATGGCCACGTCGGTAAGACCTTTGCGCCACGCCCGACCGAACGTGTCGGAGATGATTACGGCGACATCGATACCAAGTCGACCCTTGATTCCATCGC
>JAYSTV010000615.1:0-12135 GCA_043719425.1 Acidimicrobiia bacterium
CATAAATCACTTCAACACTTCCCCTTGCTATGCGGCCAGGCCTCACTCTTCACGGAAGACCAGGCGTCTAATCGGACAAGGAACCAACCACGCGGACCCTCAGCCGACGCCCATCACCACCCCGCTACTGCGGGATAACTCCGGCGCTGATCACGCTCAGCGCCTCACCTGCGGGATAACTCCGGCGACAACCCACACCATCTGCGCGATTCCGGCGGCGCCGACAGCTGCTCGCTTGAGCACCGAACAGCGTTCACTACGGCAGACAACGAACCCTCTTGTAACGTCGTTCCTCGTGTTCCGGCGAATCCCCGTTCTCACTCGGCGATCACTGGCACCAACGCTTGTTGCTCTTGTTCTGGCGTCGTCGACCACCGTCGCCCGAGCGCAGTCGCCCGAGACCACCGTCCCACCCTCCTCAATCGCACCCACCGCCGAGACGACCGCAGCGCCAACCACGACTGCCGTCCCTGCTCCACTGACCCCGGTGGCCTACGTGGCCGACGTCCTCGCCTTCATCGAGCGCTACGCCTACCGCGTGCCGCTCGTCGACTGGCCGGCCATTCGCGCCCGGGCCGAAGCCAAAGCGAGCAGCGCCTCCGCCATTGCCGACACATACCCGATCATCACCGAAGCGGTAAAGGCGCTTGGTGACAAACACTCGTCGTTCACCAAGCCCGTCGACGCGCTCAAAAAGACCGCAGGGAACTACACCGGCTTCGGCTTCCTCGCCTCAATGCCGAGTCGAGTGGTGGTGACGATCGCTCCCGGCGGCCCGGCCGGTCGCGCCGGGCTGCGAGTCGGTGACCGAATCGACAAGGTCGATGGCAAAACACCTCCGATCGTCGGCAATGCGCTTGCCGTTGGGCGACGGTCCGACGGAACATTCGCCGACACCGTTGTGCTCCGGGTCGCCCGACCGCAGGTCAAGCGTGCGCTCACGCTGACCCTGCGACGCGGCGAGGTCACGCTCGTGAGCATCCCGGTCACATCACCGCCTCCGAAGGTCGTCATCCCACGCGAGTTCGGCTACCTCGACGTGCCCGGAATTGTGGGCGACGCCGCCGCTCAGAAGAACTTCGCCACACAGGTACAGGGACTTATCCGAGACCTCGACGATGGCAGTCGCTGCGGCTGGATTGTCGACCTCCGCAAGAACCGAGGTGGCTACATCTACGCGCTGTTGGCCGGGCTCGGTCCATTGCTCGGCGACGCAGTCGTGGGTGGTTCCCGCAACGCCAAGGGCGAAATCACGTCGTGGTCGTACCGCGCCGGCGTGGTGTCGGCCGGCGACACGGCCACGGTCAGCGTCGACGCGCCCTATGCGTTACGGCGTCCCGGTGCTGCCGTTGCTGTACTCACGAGCGGCCTCACCGCCAGCGCCGGCGAAGCTTCGGTGATCTTCTTCCGCGGCGCAACGAATGCGCGCAGTTTCGGTGAACCAACGATCGGACTCACCACCTTCAACATTCGCCACGCTCTCCCCGACGGCGCTTTTCTCGACATCACCAACGCGGTTGACGTGGACCGCAATGCCACCGCCTATGAAGGCCCAATCGTGCCCGACGAGCCGGTGGCCATCGACTGGGCGGCCGTGAACAACGGTAACGACGCGGCGTTGCAGTCGGCATCTTCGTGGTTACGTTCGCAACCATCGTGCGCCGCTCCGGTTGCCTGATCTTTTTCTGAAGATTTCTTTCTGAAGTTTCTTCGCTGAGGCCGTTTTTGTCACACCCCCTCGGTACCATTGAGGGCATGGAAGTTGTTGACCCATACGAACTCATCAAGGGATTCCATCGCGTTGATCTATTGACCGCCACGGCTGTCGACTTGCGTGGCGTCCTCGATGATGTCCGGGGACTTCGAGCCCGACTCGCTGGGGTCGAAGTCGAAGTGGCCAGACGACTCGCTGAAACTTCCGGAACACCAGAACGCGACGTTGCCAAGTCAGCACAACGCGCGAACTGACACGGCGCGAAGGTCATGGCTCGGGCCGAGGCGATCAAGAGCATTCCATCGCTTGGTGATGCCCTTTCGTCCGGCGAGCTCGGCGGCGAACACGTCGACGCGTTCGGCAAAGTCCTCAGCTCGCTCGACGGGCCGGTCAAAGAAGGCCTCACCGAAGCCGCATCGGCAATCGTTGCATCCGCCGCTGCGTCGGGTTCCACGCCCGACGAGTTAGCCGCCATCCTCAACGCTGCCGCCCAGAAGATCGCCGCCGACGAAAAACAAGACCACCTCCGCGCCCTCGCCCTCCTCGCCCTCATCAACGGACGCCGCGTGCCAACAACGCAGACTGCAGCACCGAGCAACGACGAAACTGGTGAATGGGATGAATTCGCCGACGCGCTTCTGGGTGAAACAGCGAGGTTAGGGCGGCCCGAATTTGTCATCCTTGTCGACACCACAAACCTCGATGATGGCAAACCAATTGTTGATTGGGGTATCCCCGTCACCGTTCCGTGGAGCCGCATTCAAGGCTTCGTTCGAAGAGCGAAACTTCGACCGGTCGTCATCCACAACGGTGCGGTCATCGACGCCGACGGCGAACTCACGATCGACCTCCCGCACGGCCAGATCATGCAAACCGGGCCACCCGAGCGAAAGGCGGCGGCGTGAAGGGCTACCAGCGGACGGGGTCAACCTCGACTCGGACGCGCTCCAATGGTCGATCGACGGTGGCCAAGGCATCGGCCAGGGCGGCCGCACTCGGAGCCGACACGATGAACGGGCCCGCAGGCGGTCCGATTTGTCGCAGTCCATTGGTGGAAACCGCAACGATCGGTTCAAGCCCATCGGCCACCGCCGCCGCGCCGGCGCCACTCACGCGAACGACCGCAACCGGTGGGCGAAACCCGAGCGCGGTCAACGGCGCCGCCAGTTCCGCGCCAAGGCCGGCTGCATCAGCCTGGGCCAGAGCTCGAATCACCGGGTGGTCGGGTTGGCGAGTGACCAGCATCACCCGACCGTCGGCGCCAACGAGGCGGGCCGCACGAAGCACGAGAGCGACAAACGAATCACCAGCGCGCATACGAGGGGCGAGGAGTTCAGAGTCGGCGTCGAGGACGATCACCGTGTCGGCCCGTCCGGCAGCATGGAGCACGGCCTCGGTGCCGATGAGAACATCGGCGTCGCTCACCGCGGCATTGTCAGAACCCGCCACGACCTCGATCACCCGGCGTTGGGCGAGTGCTTCGAGGTCTTCGCGCAGTCGAGCCGTGCCCGGCCGGAGGTGGCGCATGCGTCCACCGCCGCAGGATCGACACACGACCGGACTGGTCGTGGCGCAACGGCCGCAATGCAGAACCAAATCACCCGTGGGCTGTTGCATCGCCGAGCCACACGTGGGGCACTCGGCAATCGCCCCACAGGCCCGACAGTCGAGCAACCGAGCACGGCCCGTTCTGTTAAGTACACATACGACTCTTCCGGGACGACGCAGCACGCCGGTCAAAGCCGGCGCCACGATCGGCACGCGCCCCGGTTCTTCCGAGGTTCGATCAACCAACTCGATGATCGGCCAGCCGCTTCGTTCGGTGCGACGGTCCGGCGCGACGACACGGTCGGATGCCAACGAGACAGCTTCGGAGCTCGGCACGGCGCTCACCAACAGACAAGCCACACCGAGGCGACGCGCCCGTTCGACGACGACCTCACGGGCGTGCCAGGTTGGCGCACGTTCGTCCTGGTACGCCTCGTCGTATTCGTCGAGCACCACCACTGCCCCAAACGACGGACATGGCGCCCAGGCCGCCGACCGCGCCCCGATCACGATCGCCCCCGGCACTGCGGCGCGGGCCCAGTCGTCGGGCAACAACGCCACCGGAGCACCCAGTCGGCGAAGACGCCGAGCCAGGTCGCGGGCGACCGTCACCTGGGGAACGAGCACGAGTAGCCCGGCCGCGCCGACCGCGCGCGCCGCTTCGACCACGAGGTCGAATGAGTCGGCCAACACCGGCCAGCGAACGACGGAAACGTCGGCGGAACGAATGGCCGAGGCAACATCGATCCCCGAGGCCACGCCGACCACCTGGCCCGGGCCGATGGGGAGCAGCGCGGGATCGATCGTGCGAATCGGTGGGAGTCCTCGCACGAACACGTCGGGTGAGGCCATACGCAAAAATGTGGCCGGTCTCCCCCACCATCGCCACGCCGCCCACCGCGAGAGCCCGAGCAGTTCCCTCGGAGGGCCGAACGAGCTGACCTTCGACACCGCCAGCAGATGGGCGGCGTCGACTGCCGGCGCAACATTCAGACCAACGACCCACGCCCCCACCCGTCGGCCGTGTAGCGGAACCCGAACGAGCGTCCCCAATCGAACGTCGGACGAGCCCACCAACGAGTCCGGAAGGAGGTAGTCAAACGTTTTCTCAATCGCTGGCACGTCAACGAGAACTCGGACCACCCGACCAACCGCACTCATGACATTGCCGGCACGTCAACGAGTACCCGCACTACCCGACCGACCACACTCATGACACCGCCGCCACGTCAACCAACACGCGCCGCACCCGACCGACCGCGCCCATGACGCGGCCGGTCGGTGGAGCACCAGAATCAGAGTCCGGCAGCAGCCTTGAAGGCATCGAGCTTCGACGTGATCTCCCACGTGAAGCCCGGCTCGTTGCGGCCGAAGTGTCCGTAGGCCGCAGTTTTCTTGAAGATCGGCTTGCGGAGGTCGAGATCGCGGATGATGGCGGCCGGGCGAAGGTCAAACACGTCGTGGACCGCAGCCTCGATCTTGGCCGGATCGATGGTGGCGGTACCGAACGTCTCGACATAGATCGAAACCGGGCGGGCGACACCAATGGCGTAGGCCACCTGAACTTCGCAGCGCGACGCAGCACCCGAAGCGACCACATGCTTGGCCACCCACCGAGCGGCGTAGGCAGCCGAACGGTCCACCTTCGACGGGTCCTTGCCGGAAAATGCGCCGCCACCGTGGCGAGCGGCGCCGCCGTAGGTGTCAACGATGATCTTGCGGCCGGTCAGACCCGTGTCACCGTGGGGGCCACCGATGACGAAGTTGCCGGTCGGGTTGGACAGGAACCGGTAGGCGTCGTTGGCGAACTCAGCCGGGATCACTGGCTTCACCACCTTCTCCAGCAGGTCGACGTGGAGCTCGTTCTTGAGGTCAACACCCGAGGCGTGCTGGGTGGAGATAAGCACGGTCTTTAAGCCGACGGGACGCCCGTCTTCGTAGTCGAAGGTGACCTGCGTCTTGCCGTCGGGCCGCAGATAGGCGACGGAGCCGTCCTTACGAACCTTGGTGAGCTGCTCGGCCATGCGATGCGCCAACCAGATCGGCAACGGCATGAGATCCGGCGTCTCATTGCAGGCGTAGCCAAACATCATTCCCTGATCGCCGGCGCCCTGCGCGTCGAGCTCACCGTCGATGTCGTGCTCGGTGCGCATTTCAAAGGCCTTGTCGACGCCCATGGCGATGTCGGGAGACTGCTCGTCGATCGAGACAATCACGCCACACGTGTTGCCATCAAAACCCTTGCGGGCATCGTCGTAGCCGATCTCGTTGACGGTGGAGCGGGCCAGCTTGGCGATATCGACGTAGGCCGAGGTGGTGATTTCGCCAGCGACGACGATGAGGCCGGTGGTGAGCAGCGTTTCGCAGGCCACGCGGGCCATTGGGTCTTCGCCAATGATGGCGTCGAGGACAGCGTCAGAAACCTGATCCGCCATTTTGTCCGGGTGACCTTCGGTCACCGATTCTGACGTGAACGTCCATGTAGCCATGGGGAACCCCTTTTTGTTGAGCCGCCTGAAGTCCAGACGGTGGTGGTATCTCCGTTGAGAGCGGCGGAAACGCTAGCCGTACTTGGCGCTCGAGTCGGCGAGGCGGGTTCGCACAGCGTCGAGGACGGCCGTGGCAATCGCCACTTTCGATGTGAGCGCAATCTTCGTTGATGAGCCGTCGGCGGCGAAGATCGTGACGGCGTTGGTGTCGTGTTCAAAGCCGACGCCCGGCGCGCTCACGTCGTTGGCCACGATCAGGTCGAGATGTTTGCGGGCCAGCTTTCCTCGCGCGTTCGCCTCGAGATCATCGGTTTCAGCAGCAAAGCCCACGATCACCTGCCCCGGCCGTTTGGCGGCACCCAACGCGGCGAGGATGTCGACCGTCGGTTCGAGCACGATCTGGGGCGTCGAGCCGTCTTTCTTGATCTTCGATGGCGCCACCTCTGCCGGTCGGAAGTCGGCCACGGCCGCGGCCATCACGATCACATCGGCCCTCGCCGCCGCCGCCAGCATTGCCTCATGCATCTCCGCCGCGGTGTTCACCCGTGCCACGGTGGCCGCCGCCGGAGCCGGAAGGGAGACCGTCGACACGATGGTCACGTCGGCTCCACGAGACGCCGCGGCGTGGGCAATGGCGTAGCCCTGTTTGCCCGACGATCGATTCCCGATGTAGCGAACAGGGTCGATCGGCTCGCGTGTTCCCCCGGCCGACACGACGACTCGCACTCCGACCAGGTCGCCCGTTGGTGATCCAAGAATGCGGTGCGCTTCGGCGACGATCTCCGCCGGTTCGCGCATCCGCCCCTTGCCGACGTCGCCCGATGCCAGTGCACCGTCTCCCGGCTCAAGCACGCGCACCCCGCGCCGGCGCAGCACGGCGAGATTTTCTTCGACGGCCGGGTGTGCCCACATTTCGGTGTGCATCGCCGGGCAGACCAGCACCGGTGCCGCAGTCGCCAGGAGCGTGGCCGTTAAAAGGTCATCGCTGATTCCCGCGGCGTAGCGACCGATGAGCCGAGCGGTAGCGGGAGCAACAATCACCAGATCAGCGGACCGGCCAATCGTGGTGTGGGGACTCGGCAGCGGATCATCCCACAACGAGGTGTGCGCCGGCTCACTCGCAAGCGCGCTGAATGTCAGCGCGCCTACGAATCGAAGAGCGTCTTCCGAAAGGACCGGAATGACATAGGCACCGGCATCGAACAATCGCCGACAAACCTCAACGGCCTTGTAGGCGGCAATGCCGCCGCTGACGCCAACGACAATTCGTTGGCCGCGCAGCGACATCAGCGGGCGTTGCCGGAGATCAGGCGGTCGCTTCGGGGGCGGTCGCCGCCTCGGGCACCACAACACCTGGAGCGTCGCGGAACGTGACCTTGTCGGCCGAGATTTCTTCGAGGGCAATCGACAACGGCTTGCGGCTCGTTGACGCAACCTGGGGTGGCACGATGTTGCCGAGACCGTCGCCGAGGTGCGAGAAGTAGCTGTTGATCTGACGGGCCCGACGCGACGACACGGTCACCAGCGTGAACTTCGACCCGGCCCGCTCAAGCAGACCTTCGATGGGCGGATCAATCAAGCTGGAGCGGCGAGTGGCCATGGTGATGTCCTCAGTTTGTGCATCAGGGGGTAAATCAGGGTGAATCGAGTGCGTCAGTTCGACGAACGACGCAAACGATGCGCTGCAACAATACCAGCGACCTCGCCCACCGCCCGTTCGAGCAGGTCATTGACGACCACGTGATCAGCGATCTGATGCCCGACTGCCTCCTCGGCGTCGGCCTTGGCCAGCCGTTTGGCGATGACCGCTTCATCGTCGCCCCGAGCGCGAAGTCGATCCTGCTGGGCGAGACGACTCGGCGGTTCGACAAAGATCAGGACGGCGTCGGGGTACCGGATACGAACCTGCTGGGCCCCCTGCACGTCGATCTCCAGGACCACGTCGGAGCCCGACGGCGGGGTTGGGATGGGCGTGCCATAGAGGTTTGCGAACACCTCGGCGTATTCCAAGAAGCCATCGGCCTCCACGTGCGCCAGGAACGTGGCCCGGTCGACGAAACGGTAGGCGTAGGGCGACTCCCCGCTCCGCCGGGCCCGCGTAGTCCAGCTCCGAGAAAGCCACAAAAGCGGGTCGGCTTCGACCAGCGCATCGACGATGGTGCCCTTCCCCGTTCCCGAGGGCCCGGAGAGGACAAAGATCAATGAACTAGGCGACTCGTTCACCGGACTCATCGAGCTCACTAGCTCGCGTGTCCGAGCGACGCACGGCCAACGAGCAGGGGCTCATTCACCGCCGAGAAGATCGAGCAGCTTGATCTTCTGCTGTTCGCCCAGACCCTGGAGACGACGGGTTTCGGCGATGCCAACGGTTTCCAGGACCTTGCGGGCTTTGACCTTGCCGAGGCCGGGCAGCGACTCGAGGATAACCAAGACTTTTGTCTTGGCCACCGTCTCATCGGTCTTGGCCAGTTCAAGAACCTCGGGGAAGGTGATCGACCGCATTTTGAGGCGTTCTTTGATTTCTGCGCGAACTCGTCGGGCTTCAGCCGCCTTGGCCAGCGCGGCGTTGCGAGCTTCCTCGGAAAGGATCGGGGGAAGAGCCATGCATCCACGGTAGTCCGGTCATTTTGGCTAGTCGGCGAGCCGGGGGGCGGTGTTACTTTTGCCACTTGCCCGTCGTCACCACTGTTTCGACCGCGCACTCCACCCTGGCCCTCCGAGAACGGTTCACCACCGCCGTCCGTTTCTCCGACGCCATCGACGCCCTGGCCATCGAAATCCACACCGACGACGGGCGGAGCGGGATCGGTATGGCCACTGCCACTCCCGCCATTACCCAAGACACGGTGGCCGGGATGGAAGCTTTCGTGGCCGACCTTGTCCGTCCACTCGTCGTTGGCCGCCCGGTGGACGACGGTCACGCCGACGGCCATGCCAACGGATCCGTCACGTCGCCTACGACCTCGGCGAGGGGCTGATGCTTTACGCGCCCCGAACGGGCTACGTCGTCGAGGAACTGACCGTTCGCCGCCGCCCTATGTCAACGACCTCGTCGGCAGCTGAAGGCAGCAGTTCCGTTCGCTCAGCCCAGCGCCGAGTTCACTTCGGCTGCGATCTCGGCCGCCGCCAGCGCCTTGTCAGGCGCCTGCGTGACGGCGCGTCCGATAACGAGCAGGGTCGCCCCACCTGCGGCCGCTTCGGCTGGCGTTGCCGAACGGGCTTGATCGTTCGCATCGACGCCGCCCGGTCGAATACCCGGGACGATCTTCGCCATGCGGGGCGCTAACAGACTGACCTCACGCAAATCCGAAGCGGCACAGACGACGCCCTTGCAGCCGCCCTCCATGGCCAGGCGAAGCCGGTTACCGAGAATGTGCGGGGGCGCATCGCCGTCGCTGGTGAGGATCGTGACGGCCAGCGGCACCGGTTCTTCCAACCCAGCCAAGGCCGCACCCTCCAGCATTCCTTCGGTCCCGGCCCGGAGCATGTCGGCGCCGCCGTGCGCATACATCGTGAGGTAGGTGGCACCGAGTGAACCGGCCACCCGCGCGGCTCGACCGACGGTGTTCGGAATGTCGACCAACTTGAGGTCGAGAAACACATCGAAGCCTTCGTCGACGAGCCGATTCACAATGTCGGGACCCGCTGCGGTGAAGAGTTCGAGACCCACCTTGGCGACGCCGAACCATGGCTTGAGCGTGCGGGCGATCTGCATGGCGGCAACGGCATCGTCGACGTCAAGGGCCAGGGCGAGGCGGGACCTGACCCGGTCCGGCGCACCGGCTTCGCGAATCTCGTCGATGGTCATGGTGGTGGAGCTCCCGTGATTTTGCTGGCTTGACATCCAAAACAGACGCCCTCATCGTGGCGTTGGTCGCGGGCCAACGGGGGGATGGCCGCATTCGGGCCGTGCGAACCGGCGCCAAGTGTGGACTGTGCGTCAGAGTGTGGACGATAGATCGCGATGCGTACGGTCCACAGACGGCCGCACAGTCCACACTTGGGGGTGTGGGTGGGACTAGTGGGGGCGGTGGGCCGTGCTCACGAGGTCGGTCACGTGCGCCACACCATGAGCAGCGCACCAGCGCGTGAGTTCGGCCAGCACGTTGGCTACGGCCGAGGGGTTGGCGAACGACGCAGTTCCGACCTCGACGGCATTCGCCCCCGCCATGAGCAGCTCGACGGCATGTTCGCCTCGGGCCACCCCACCGACCCCGACGATGGCGGCATCGGGGAAGGCGACGCGCACGTCGTAGATGGCGCGAACCGCAACGGGACGAATGGCCGGACCGGATAGCCCTCCCCCACCGTTCCCGAGCGCCGCCTTGGCGGTCCCGACATCGATCACCATGCCCATCACCGTGTTGACGAGCACGAGCGCGTCGGCTCCTGCGTCGAGCGCGGCGCCCGCGATGTCGACGATCGACGTGACGTTGGGGCTGAGCTTGATCCAGAGCGGGGTCGTCGGAAGTTCGGCGCGTACGGCCGCCACGACGGCTGTGGTGCCCGCTGACGAGTGGCCGAACATGTGGCGTCGATCTTCGAGGTTCGGACAGCTCACGTTGACCTCGACCGCCGTCAACTGGTCCGCGACCGGCGCAAGGCGGGCGGCGGCGAGCGCGTACTCCTCGACCCGGAAACCCCAGATACTGGCGACGACGCGCGCCCGAGTCGCCTTCAGCCGAGGAAGGTCATCCGCAATCCAGGCGTTGACTCCGGGGTTCTGCAGGCCGACGGCGTTGATCATGCCGGCATCGGTTCCGTGCACACGTGGCGCCGGGTTGCCGGCCCACGCATCGGGTGAGAGCGACTTCACGACGACAGCGCCGAGCGAGGCCAGGTCGACCCACTGCGAGAGCTCCGTGGCGAACCCCGCCGTCCCCGCCGCGGTCAGGATGGGGTTGGGCAACGACACCGTCCCGACCGTCGTCGACAGATCGACCACGGCGCCCGACGACGACCGCCGACGGAGCATTCCTACGCCAACCACTGTTGGAGCAACCGAACTGTGCTCACCGGTGCGCCCGACCCAACCCCGCGCACTAGGCCAACCACTCTTGGAGTGAGCGAACGCTGAACGGCTTGTTCTTCCACTCCGCAATCCCTGACGACGCCGCCACCGCTGCCGCCATCGTGGTGTGCATCGGCACCTTGTTCACGGTGCACGCACGACGGATCTCGGCGCCATCGGAGTAGTCACCCGTTCCGCGCGGCGTGTTGATCACGAGCCCGATCTCACCGTTGCGGATCAGATCGAGCGCAGTGTCGTCCTCGCCCGCCTCGCTGATCTTGCGGACGGTTCGATCCACGGTGATGCCTCGACCGGCGAGGAACGTTGCCGTGCCCGCCGTGGCCACCAGCTTGAGACCGGCGTTGGCGAAGGCTCGTGCCACCTGGACCACGGCGGCCTTGTCCCGATCATTGACCGAGAGATACACGGTGCCGCTCGACGGCAGTCGGTTCGACGATGCCAGCTGGCTCTTGGCGTAGGCCACCCCGAACGTGCGGTCGATGCCCATGACCTCACCGGTTGAACGCATCTCGGGACCGAGCACCGGATCGACTTCGGGAAAGCGACTGAACGGCAGCACCGCTTCCTTCACACTCACATGTCCACTGAGAACGGGTGCGCGCAGGAGTCCTTCAGCCCGCAGTTCCACCAGGGTGGCGCCGACCATCACGCGACTGGCCACCATGGCAAGCGGCACCCCGGTGGCCTTAGCCACGAATGGCACCGTGCGAGACGCACGGGGATTCGCTTCGAGCACGTAGACGACACCTTCACGAACAGCGAACTGGACATTGATAAGTCCACGTACATCGAGGGCCGTAGCGATCGAGCGAGTGTGAAGTTCGAGCTCCGCGATAGTAAGTGCACTGAGCGACTGCGGCGGGATGGCGCACGCACTGTCGCCCGAGTGCACGCCCGCCTGTTCGACGTGCTCCATGATTCCGCCGATGACGAAGTCCCCGGTGGCGTCACGAATGGCATCAACATCGACCTCGACGGCATCGTCGAGGAAACGATCGACGAGGACGGGACGGGTGGCCGAGAGTCCGCCCTCTTTGCCCAGTGATCCGTCGACGGCCATATCGGCCATGGCTCGGCGAAGCGCATCGGGATTGTCGACGATCTGCATGGCCCGGCCGCCGAGCACGTATGACGGCCGAACGAGCACGGGATAGCCAACCCTGGCGGCCACGGCGAGGGCGCCGTCGATGTCAATCGCGGTGCCGCCGGGCGGCTGCTCGATGCCGAGCGATGCGCACAGCTGGTTCCACCGTTCACGGTCTTCGGCCGCATCGATCGACGCCGCCGAGGTACCGGCGACGAGATCAGCGGGGAGACTGCCCGCCAGCTTCAACGGCGTCTGGCCACCGAGG
>JAYSTV010000616.1:0-5029 GCA_043719425.1 Acidimicrobiia bacterium
GTTCGCCGGCCCAGGTTGTCGATCGGCTCGGCGACATTGCGGCACGCCTCTCACTCGACACGCAGATCCTCATGCTCGACATGGGCGGCATGCCGAACGATGAGTTGTTCTCGGCGATCGACCTACTCGGCTCCGACGTGCTGCCACACCTTCAGTCGGTAACTGCCATGCGTACAGATGACGTTCTCTTGGGCAGCGGCGGCTGACGCAGCCGCGGGAGAAAGATCTGCACCAGCGGGCCAATGCCCACGAGAAAGATCACGGTGCCGACGCCGATCTTGCCGCCGAGCAGCCAGCCCACGGCGAGGGTGACGACCTCCACCAACGTGCGAGCGGCTCGGATTGAAAGGCCAAGGCGGTTGAGCCCCATCATGAGCCCGTCGCGCGGCCCCGAACCCAAGCCAGAGCCGAGATACAGCCCCGAGCCAAGCGCAATCACGACCACACCAATAACGGCGAAGGCGACCTTCACCGAGACGTTCGTGGGGACGGAGAGATGCGGCCGAACGAGGTCGACGACGAACCCAATCTCGAGCGTGTTCAGTGCTGTCCCCAAACCGATGGGCTCCTTGAGAGGCAGCCACAACGGAAGAATGGCGAGACCCACAAGGTTGATGATCACGCCGACGGGCAGGTCGAGCCGCTTCGCCAGTCCGGCGTGGAGCACGTCCCACGGACCGGTACCGAGACGGGAAGCGAAGAAGAAGGCGATGCCGACGCCGAAGCAGGCAAGGCCGGCCAGACACGCCGGAAGTCGGCGAACGAGCTCTTTCGCCGGAATGGGATCACGGCGCAGCCGACGAATAGTAAGCGCGCCTATGACTACGATGACGACGAGACGGCAGACGGCGGAGGAGGACATACAGCTTTCGCGGACAAGTTAGGCGGGGACATCGCCGGCCGACGGTTCCTGAACCGGGGGTTCGGCGGGAACTTGCGGAGGGACGGTAGTGGTTGTGGTCGTGGATCCCACCGGAATTGTTGTCGAGGTGGTGGCTCGTGATGTCGTCGGGCGGCCGGGCTTGGATGTGGGAGAACCCGATCTCGTCGTCGTGACAGATTCGGCGATCGTGCTGGCGATCGACGCCTGGGTGGTCGCGCCGACGATCGTCGTGGTCGACGGCGGGGCTTGTGTCGTCGTCGATGTCGTGGTGGTCGAGGTGGTGGTGGTCGACGACGGCAGCGGCGCGCCTTCGATGCGGGGCGCACCGATTAGCTCGAAGTGCATGCCGTCGGGAATGCTCCACGTGCCGCCCCAGGCAAAACCGTGGCGGCGAAACACGTAGACCAGGCGTGCATCCATGTTCGCCTTGGCGCCGAAACCGTTTTGCGAGGGGTTGATGTCGATCGCCGCCGCCCAGGCATGCCGCGACAGATTTCGACCACTCGATCCCGTCGGCGTCCGAATCTCACGAGCGCTGAAACAGCCGCCGGCACGCTTCGTGTCGGCCACGTCGATCAGCGACTGCAGACCGGCGGCCGCGATCTCGCTCATCACGGCGTCGAGCGGCTCGACCATCGCCCGATGGCACCGAACCCGACCGATCACCGGATAGTCGTGATCGACGAGATTGCGTTTCACCCAATCCCGATCGGACTCGATTCGCCCACGATCTCGACGCACGATGAACTCGCCATAGACAGTCTTGAGCTCGGCCTGGTTCAGCACACTGTCAATCGTTGGCGGCGTCGACGATCGCCGGAGATACGACTCGGGAACGAGGCTTTCCCATACCTTCGAGACCCGGTCGATATTGCCCCACGCAACAATGCGCGACGGTCGGCTGAACCCGAGCGACACGGCATTGCGACGCGAGATCAGCACCTCAGCATTGCCCGCGTCTTCGTCGGCAACAACGGCCCCGACAATGATCCGAATGAGGGTCTTCGGACGATCCCAGTGACGGAACACGAGAACATCACCAACGGCCGCTTTTCGTAAGCGCGCTGATGTGTTGCCCAACACGGCAACATCGGTTTCGATCGCATCGCCGGTGATCGGACCATAGAGCGCACGCGCCGCAACAGGCCCGAGGGAAAGCGTGGAGACCGGGAACGAGAACGGGAACCTGGTGATCTGCACCAGACGAGCGCCGCGTTCCACGCCGACGAGTTCGAGCGTCGCCTGATCGACCACGGTGTTCGATGTGCCTAGGCGCTCGGCCGCCGCTCGCGCATCGAGGAGGATTGAGCGCTCAAGGCCTCGCGGGCCGGTGAGGGTGATGCTCCGAGCCCGTCCCTTTCGGGAATCGACTCGACGACCAGCTTTCGTCAACGTCGTGGTCTTTGTCAGGGTGGCGACGTCGATGACTCCGGATGCGCCGACCGGCTGCTCCCACGACAACGGCGTGACCACACTCGTCGTCGGCCCCCGCCGGGCTCCATCGGCCGATACCGCCGATACCGCCGATACCGCCGATGCCACCGAGCAGCAGGTGAGCAACGACACGATCACGGTCGGCCAGCTGGCTCGCGTGGGCCAGCTCACACCGGAAACGTGGCGCTTTCCCGGCCCATGCCAGCCAGCCGGCCCACTGCGCTTCATCGGGGGACCACCGTAGTTGGGCAATGCCGGGAACCGGACCGGGCTGGCGGAACGTCAGAACTACCACGAACCCGCCCGACCTTCGGAGGACCACCATGTCGCAGCAAACCGACGCCACGCCCGCAGCAACCACCGCAGCTGCCCCCCAGGCCGGCCTGTCTCGACGGGCCCTTCTTCGCCGCCTCGCCTTCGGTGCCGCGGGCGTGACGGCCACGGCCGCCTGGCCCGGAGCGCTTGCCGCCTTCGCCGAATCGACCGCTTCGGCAGGTGGGTGGGGCGTGGTCAAGCCGCCGTCGCCCACGACCCCGGGCGTTCCGGTGATGCCTCCCCCGACCGTGCCCGTCGGATTTCGCGAGGTCATCGACAACGTGGTCAACATGCCCTTCGACACTGAGCTCACGCGGCGCGCGTCGCGACTTGGGCTCGACGTGATCAACGTGACCTGGGAGGACACCGGACGCAACGTCGGTTCCTCGGTCGGCCCGAACATCTCGGATCTCACGCTCCAGGTTCGCGAGCCGCTCGGCCGAGGCAATATGCAGACCCACCTCCTCCCCGTGATTCGCTACCCCAACTTCAGCGACACGACCGCCGACGTGCCTTTCGACGATCTTTGGATCCGACTCGGAAACCAGCATCGCCGCTCGACCGTGACGAGCGTTCCGCTACGCGAGGTCCTGTCCAATATCCGATCATATGTGAGCATACCTTCAGCGGTAGTCGGCTCAAACGACCTCACGGCCAAGCGCGATTCGCATGCCCTGGTCTCGGCCCAACACGTGTTCCTGCCCCTTCCGCATGAAGGCAAGGCCGAGTTCACCCCGGTGATCTACAACTATCAGTCATCTCCTTCGAACCCGGCCGTACTTGTCCTTCTGGCCACTCGCGAGGGCACGTCGATGACCGTCGTCGAGAACTACTCAGGCGATCAGTCGTATCAACAGTGGGGGCAGCAACTCTTCTTCAACGACCACGGCCAACAAACGACATTCACTGGTGAGCGACGAAGTGCGGTGAAGCGCCGCGTGGAGTCTGGACGGGCGAAGGCCTCCGACGCTGGCGCGCTCGACGCCGGCGCGGACATGGTGATGGTGATCCAGGTGCCCCTCGTGCACACAAACGCCTGGCCGGGAGACTATGAAAGCGACGCCGCTGCGCCGGCTTCGGAAACGGTGGCCGCAGCCGCAGCCCCGTCGGCCACCGCGGGCAGCGCCAAACGCTCACGAGGCGCCGCCAGCGATGTGGAGGTCGCAGTGATCGGTCACGGCGAAAAGCTCGGACCGGTGCGAGAGTTCGGCGGCAACCGGCTGGAGCGCGACACCCGCTTCCCGATCCGGGTCACCGTGCAGTTCTACCGGGCGACCAGCAACGGCGTGGTGTCCGAGGCCGATCTCCGCGAGGTCAAACGAGCCATCGACGAGGTCTATAGTAACGGCGCCTTCGTCGGATCACTTGTCGTCCCCGACAACGATCACCCTCGCCCAACGGCGTGGACCCGAGCGCGTTCGCCCTACAAGACGTGATCTGCCGCGGATACGCCGGGGCGCGCATTCCAAGGCCAGCGTCTGGGTGAGGTGATTCACCGCGGCCTTCGCCGCGCAGTAGACCCCGTGGCCCGGGGTTCCGTCTCGCATCGCTCCAATCGACGACACATTGATGATGGTGCCGCCGTCGACGAGGACCGTCTGCGCCACCTTGCTGGCCAGAAACACCGAGGTGAAGTTGCGATCGATGATCGAATGCCAAACGCCTTCATCGACCTGAGCCACCGTGCCCATCGGATCACCCTGGAGGCCACCCGCGTTGTTGACCCAGGTTGTCACGCGACCAAATTCGGCGACGGCCCGTTGCGCCAGCGCCTCCAATTCCGCGGCCACCGTCACGTCGGTCGAAACGGCGAGTGCTCGACGCCCCAGCGCCTCGATTTCCGCGGCGACCACTTGTAAGGGCGCGAGCCGACGACCGGCCACGACCACGTCGGCCCCGGCCTCGGCCAGCCCGAGGGCCATGGCCCGGCCGATGCCTGTTCCCCCGCCGGTCACCACCGCAACGCGGCCGTCCAGCCGAAACAGGTCAAGCACCGAAGTCATCGGGCGAGCGTAGGAGAACACACGCAATTCCTCCATCTCGACGGCTCCAGTAGAAAGGCGACGATGGTGGGCGATTGGAGAGCTGCAGAGAATCGTGGCAGTTGCTCGAATCTGTTCACGGCGGCCCGGCCGGGTAACCTCCCCTTCGCTTCGCCATCATCTACTCGGAGGTCCGCTATGACTGCACTTGCGACGGGAACGAACGAGGTCACGACCCACCGAACGTTCTGCCGGTTCTGCCATGCGGCCTGCCCGATGGAGATCGACGTGGCCGACAACCGGGTCGTCGCTGTTCGAGGCGACACCAATGATCCTCTGTTCGGTGCCTACACGTGCATCAAGGGTCGCCATCTCGGCGACCAGCACCACAACCCGGGTCGCCTACTCACGGCGT
>JAYSTV010000617.1:0-5025 GCA_043719425.1 Acidimicrobiia bacterium
GGTTTCGCTGCTTGAGAGGCCGCCGTGGAGGAGGAGAACCGTGGGCCCTTCCCGTCTCGGATCTCTGTCCTCGACCCAAGTGGGGTGCCCGTTGATATCCACAAGTCCATCGGTCATTTCAGCCTCTGAGTCAGCGTCACGGCAGAACTGTAGGCCGGAAGTGGGCGGGTCGAGCCGACCCTTGTTGCGAGCGTTGTCGAGTGCCAGTCGGCACTTCTGGCTCGTTTGCGCCCGGCTTGGGAGACGCTCACCCGGCGGGGCGAACGGTTTGGGCAAGAGCGCGCAAACAAGCGAGTTGTTCATCACCGTCATTCGACAGAACTGCCCGTGACATGGGGATGGCGCGCTCTGTCAGACTCCGTGGGTCAACTGTCGCTCATACTCCGCCGTATCGAACCAACCGTCCGAGACGGCGATCAACCCGTCGTCACCGAAGGTCCACTGCTCCCACCCGTTGAAGCTGACGGCGTGACCGGTTCCGCCCGGCCCGGTGTTCGTCCCTTTGTATGTCCACAGATATACGGCGCGATCTCCCGCGAGTCGAGCGAGGTCCATAACGAGAACGGTGTCAGGGAACGCTTCGTAGAACCCTCGTGCGATGTCAGCGATCGCGGAACGACCCACCGCAGGTTCCTGCCCATTGACTGCCAGCGAGCCATGCTCGGCGAAGAACGCCGCAACCATCGTGGGATCGTGAGAGCACCAGGCGGCGGTGTAGCGCCGGGCAAAGTCCTGGAACGTGTCGTTGTTCATGGGCGAAACGTAGCCGGGCATCGCCGACCGAAGCCAGCTCGTGCTGGCCGCGTCCAGCGTTCGCCGCAAGCAGGTCGGCCCGTTCGTTTCTGCTGGTAGGGCGACTGATGCTTGCGCCCGGGAACCGCCACCCAACTGCAAGGCGTGGGAGCGTGTGCTTGCGAGGACATGGCTCACCAGGCCGAAGACGGTCCAGCTCCGACATGGTGTCGGCCGGGACCACTGGTGGTCCTACACGAGGCGCAGTCTCGTTTAGAAGGCCTCCTGACCCAGTCCGACTGCCGCAACCAGATCCATTACGCCCCCGAAACCTTCGTTGGGCCCATTCTCTACAACCTCGTCATCGACGTCGCTGCCGGCCAACCGACCAACGACGCGATCGCCAAACGACTTCGCCAACTCGCCGCATGACACCCGCCACGGAATCCCGAGTCCACCGACGAGGGGCGCACGGCTCCGGCCCCTATGCGTGCTTACTACCGCCGCTGCATCGCGCCGGGTATGCGTGCCCTCTTGGCGGCGGCGGACTGAGCGAAGTGTGCGCCCTCGATCCGGTGTTGGGGGGCGGGTCAGCGGAGTCGGATGACGTTACCGGTGACGAGGTGGCTAGCGTCGGCGCAGAGCCCAACAACGGTTTCTGCGACTTCGTCGGGCGTCGCAATGTGGTGGTGTTCTTGATCTGTTTCGACAAATGCTCGGACTTCGTCGGTTATCCATCCGGTGTCGGTGACCGGTGGGTGGACGACGTTTGCCGTCACTCCGTCGAGTACCTGTTCGGCCATCTCAAACAATTGGGCCGTTTCGAGCGGTTCGGCGAGGTCGCTACGCGGCCGCGCGACTTCCGAGTTCGACGATGTCGGCACAGATTGAACTGGCGTCCACGGAACGTTGGCGAAGAAACTCGGGTTGTCCGGGCCGGGCCTGCTCGGCTGTGGAACGTAGGTAGGTGACGAGAACGTCTGCGCCTCGCGCTGCGAGACCACGTGCGATGGAAGCGCCGATGCCATGGTTTGCTCCGGTAACAAGCGCGACGCGACCAGAAAGCGAACGAGGTGTGGACATGGCTGAACGACTCCTTACTCGTGCGAACGGGACCATTGATGTTCAGTTACCAGCCACTCATCAATCGTATGACCGGAGGAATCGGTGTCGCGTTGTGCTGTCCCGATTCGGAGCAACCGTTTCGTTCAGCTGCGAGAGCTGCCCTTTCCAACCTTATGCGCCGCGGTCCCGGCGATCGGGGACAAGTGCCTCAATGTGCGGTCATCACCGCGTGCTTCGCGACGTCGCTCTCCGGCGGTTGGCGACAGGGTCGGAAGGCGTGTCGCCAGCAGACATGTGCGCGTGCAGCGGGCGCCATCCAGCGGTGATGGCAGGTTTTCGATACTCCATCGCAGGCGAAGCGGACCGGTCGGATGTCGTTGTGGAGCCCTAAGCTTGCAGCGCCTCGTTCCGACTTTTGGGTTAGCGGTCGGATCGGGTTCGTTTCGGGCGCATCAGCGTCGGCACGTTGGGGTTGAGGGCAGCGCGGGCGTGGTCGCGAAACCGCCCGAGAATGAGGCCCCACGCACGTTCCATGTAGGCGGCCTGTTCGGCGGACTTGACGAGCTGAGTGAGTTCGAGCTGACTGCCTCGACCCCGACGTGCAATCTCGAGGTAAGCGCGCGTGCCTGTTCCCGGCAAGGGGACGTTGTTTGACTCGAAATCCCACAACATCACGATGAGCGACGGTTCAACGACGTGGATGTACTGGCCACGAACCTCGAGTGCCCATTCCATCGTGGCGGCGAAGCGACCGTCGGACAGTGCGACAGGAACTCCTGCCCATCGTGAATACAGAACGGGATCGGTGAAAGCACGGAACGCATCGCTCTGCGAGCAAGTGCTCGTCACGGTTACAACGGTCGCTGCAACGGTTTGTGAAGCTGCCATCGGTGCAGGCGTGGTTCCTGGGAACCACTTGTGTTCGTCCTCGATCAACAATCCACGGATTCCCTGGATCGCATCTTGGCGCGCGCGATACCAGCGAAACGTTCCGTTGCTTCGAAGCGTGACGAGACCAGCCTCGCGGAGAACTCCGAGGTGCTCGGAGATCGTTGGCCCGGCAAGGGCAAACGCCGCGGCGATTTCACCTGCCGGTAGCTCATGTTCCCAGATGAGCCACAGAATTTCTCGACGCACCTGCGAGTTCAGCGCATCAAGAAGTCGTTGCGTGTCATTCCCGGTGTGTGGATGCTCGATAGAACGGCCCAACTTTACTGATCACCTGCCTGGAGGCACCGAGTCGTGACTGCACTCACCAACTCTGCTGCTTATACGTCTCTGCCCATAAATGCGGCGACCTGATCAGCGGCTGAGGCTCCTGCTGGCGCGGGCTTCTCGGCATCGAACAGGCCAGGCGTTCGCAAGTCTGGCGTGATGAACATCTTTGCCGCTTCGAGGACACCCGCAGCGAATTCTGGTGCGATGTTCGTATCGAGACCGGACGCTTTGGCGATATCCCATGCGTGACAGAAATTGTCGTTTGCAAAAATTCCGGCAACGACGGCGCCTGGCATCTCGCCGAATGGCATCGCGACGGTGCGACTGAGGACGGAGGGATCTGCAGTGAACGCCGCGAGTGCCTCGTTCACTGCCGCTCGGTAGTTGGCCGCAGGGTTCTCACCGGCGAGGTCTCCAGCGAGGCTGGCTGGGTCAAACTGTTTGCCGGCAACGCATGCCGCGACCATTTTGGCACCGCCGATGACGTGGTTGACGACGCCTTTGGCATCCCATTCTGTGCAGGGAGACTGCGCCGACCATTGCGTAGCCGGCACGGCGGCGATGGTGTTTTCCATGATGTCGTAGGCGGTCGAGAGGGTAGCGATTGGATCCATGGATTGGGCCTTTCAGAGAGCGGCTCGTGCCGCATACAGACGGCATTCTATTTAGGCCACAGCCGAAATAGCAACTGGTCCTCCGTTGCGCAGCGAGGATTGGTGGGCGTTGGCTCGGCGAATGGATACGCCCGCAAACGCACGCACCCGAGCCATACCCGCTGAGTCGGCGGTATGGGGCACCCTTCGTGCCACTGATCAGCGCTGCACTCTGGCTGTTATCGAGTGCGGCGCCGACAATCGACTGAACGAACTGTGCATCCCGCGCTGTTGGTGCAGGGCACGTTTGTCTGATCGAGATTGAGACCGATCAGCCGACTGAATCGTCGACGCCATCTTCGCTGCCAGCTAGGTTCGAATGGCCGAGTCGATCACGGTTCGGGAACCAAATTGAAGCAGCAGTTGAGTCTTTTGGTGAAGAGAAATGCGGTCTCCCGCGACTAGTATCATCAGTTTTCCGGAGGGTAGACGTGCCTCTTTCACGGTCGCTTCGATTTTGTTGGTTCGAACGAATTTTTGGATCTGCTCTGTAAGCAACGGATCAGTGTCGCGTTCAATACAAAGGGAAGCGCCGAGGGTCTCGGTGAGAGATCGAACGGAGTCGCTGAGTGGTCTATAACTCACGACTTCCGTAGCGCCGTTCAGAAGGGTCCGGACGCGCAAGTCTGGGTCTCCTAGGAGCGCCGCAGCGAGCAGCGGCTGCGCAGAGGGCAGTACTTGCTGAGACAACACAGCGGAATCGAAGCGATTGCAAGTGGAGGGCCAGTTGCGGCCTATGAGCGCTGAGCTAATGATCGCTGGGCGTGCGAGGCTGAAGCCGTCGAAACGCACCGAGTCCAGGTCCGTTGTCTGCAGGTTGGTCACCCGGAATACGGTTCCGGTTATGGTCCCAGTGATCCGAGCGATGACCGTGCTGCGTTTGCCGCGCTTTGTCACCTCGAAGTCTGAACGATCAAGGTTTGACCATGAAAAGCCGGTCACTCTCACCGTCCCGCGGCACTCTGGTGGCACTAGGGAGTACACGCCAGCGACGTTCGGGTCCGGGTCGCGGGTAGCGACCTGGGTGACTGGAGTTAACAACGTGCGGCCACGTGCTTCACAGACAGTGCCGAACGTCTCGAACTTTGTCACCGCCGGTGCTGCGTTGGCCTGTGATGCCCCGAGAGCGGCACAGGCCAACGCGACCAGTAACGGTCTGATCAGCCGAGCCATGAACCTGAGGCAACGAGAGCCGAGGAGAGGAGCGTAGAGTAGGTACCTGCAGTGAACTCGGCCGACGTGATTCCTACGCCGGCGGCACCAGAACATGTCTCATTTTGACAGACTATCGTTGGCCCTCCGCTGTCCCCGGGAAAGCTAGGAGCGTTCGACTGGAACCCTGAAAGGATAATGTCGG
>JAYSTV010000618.1:0-2072 GCA_043719425.1 Acidimicrobiia bacterium
AACGGTCGAGCCGACGGTACCGGCGGGCTGGCACCGAAGAGCGCCAAGGAGGTCCACACAATCCTCCACATGGCGCTGCACGACGCCGTTCGGTCGGGGCGCATCGGCCGCATCTCCGCCGACCTCGCCGAGCCGCCGACGGCCTGGTCGCCCGAGATGAAGATCTGGAGCGCCGAGCAGTTGCGGGGGTTCCTCGCTTCTCTGGCCGACGATCGCCTGTACGCAATGTGGCTGCTGTTGGCGACGACGGGGATGCGCCGAGCCGACGGCTCGCGTTGCGCTGGCGTGATGTCGATCATCGGAACTCGCGGGTACAGGTCATGCAGGCGCTGAACGTGGTGGAGTACAAGCTGGTGTTCTCGGAGCCGAAGACCAACAAGGCTCGTCGGTCGGTGGCACTCGATCCCGTGACGGCGAGAGCGTTGCGTTCGCATCGTGCGGCGCAGGCGGCGGAGCGATTGGCCTGGGGCGAGGGCTGGACCGACAGCGGGCTCGCGTTCACCAACGAGGACGGCACGCCGACGAACCCGCAGCGAATCAGCAGAGTGTTCGTGCGGAACGGCGAGCGAGCCGGGCTCCCGGCGATCCGGCTGCACGACGTCCGCCACAGCTACGCCTCGGCGGCGCTCGCCGCCAACGTGCCAGCGAAGGTCGTCAGCGAGCGACTCGGCCACGCCAACATCGCCAGCACCCTCGACACCTACTCCCACGTGCTCCCTGCGCTGCAAGCGGACGCCGCAGCGAAGGTTGCTGCCTTGATCCTTGGGGGCGCGTCGTGAGCGCCTGGAGCCGCCGCATTCTGTGGCTCTGTGGGATTGGCTTGATCATCGCAGTCGCCGCGTTCGTACGCACGGAAACGACGCCAGTGCCAAAGGAGTGGCTTGCCCATCCGATCCTCAAGGTACCGCCCGGCGCCGTCCGTCTCGTACTCGACAAACACAATGCAAGCGACGGCGGTTTCATGGGAATCTCAACCGACGCTGCAGCCATCGCCACGAACGCAAGTCCGAAAAGCGCTGCAGAACTCCGGAGCTACTACCTCTCGACGTACCCACAACTCAAGGACACCGGCTTTCGAGAACTCTACGACAGGACGCCATTCCTATCGATCTCGGTCGCGATCGAGTCCGAACTGTTGAATGACCACAGCGGCAACCCACTCATCGGCCCTCGAGGAACGAGGTCGTACTCTCGGGTCACTGTTAGCGCTGGGTTCGGATGACGATCATGCGCCACCCACTCCGAGGCAGCGGAACCGGACTTGTTGTCACGCAACGTATCAACCTCCGTTCTCACGACCGAGCGCAGAGTCGCAATCCGCGAAAGTCACGCCGCACCCATAGTCTCGATGGTCAACCGGAAGGTGCGGACGGGCGTGTACATTCCGACACGTCACAGCGGGGCCGTCGTGAACGTCGCCGTGGGTGACCGCCTGTTCACCGGCCGCCATGAGAGGGCGAACTTCACGAGCGCCGAGTCGGATGATGAAATTGCGGTCGCATTCACCGCTCGTGATTCGCAGTGCTTCGTCGAAACTTCCGTGGGGATGCGGGACGTGACGGTTGAGTGGCACAGCCTTGGTTCACTCTCCCCTGCCACCGCCATCCCTCGCTCGCGCCAGCCTGAGTTTGGCCGAAGGGAGAACCGATGGCCGAGACTCAACACAACTGGTATGTTGTGTTGATGATCCCGACACTCGTCGATGGTCGCTTGCCAACTGGCGAGTGGACCGCGACATGGACCGAGGTCGAGGCAGCATTCGGCACGTCGAGTTGGCGGTTGCATTTGCTCGACGGGTGCCGCCGAGCGCTCGTCGCTCTGAAGGCCGCCGGTTGCCGACGCGCATGGATCGATGGCAGCTTCGTCACGGGGAAGCTCCACCCCGGCGATGTCGACGGCTGCTACGACCCGATCGGCGTCGACCGGGCGCTGCTTCACCCAGCATTGCTCGATCTGTCGCCCGGTCGGCCCGCGCAGAAGGCCGAGTTCGGCTGCGAGTTCTTCCCGAACATCGTCGAGGCCGGCTCGGGTGAGTACTTCGTGGAGTTCTTTCAACGCGACCGTGATGGTCA
>JAYSTV010000619.1:0-2071 GCA_043719425.1 Acidimicrobiia bacterium
CTTCTAAGCGTACTGACTATCTACGAAGTTTCGGTGATCGTGGCCACGACGCCAACAGAAGGTTCGATGGATCCACCGTAGAGCGAGCGCCACGCGTCGCCCACGGCCACGACCCCCACATGCTCTTCAACGGTGAGCCAGGAACGACTTGCGTCGATGAACGACGACAGACCTTCCTTCGTCCGGCGTGCGTACTCCTCCGCTCCCCACGCCGAGAGCGAGGAATCCATTGCCGTCGGGGCAAAGAACATCTCGGGCTTGGGCCCGGCCGGGACCATCGCCGGAGGCGCATCGTGATGGCTCTTGCCGACGACCATCGAGTGCTTGATCTGATCTCCTAGGCGGCCATGAAGCGCCGCCACGGTGGAGCCCGCTCCGGACATGTCGATCAGCACCGACGGTTCCGGCGCAACATCGTCGAGTTGGCCATAGGTGACGATCTCGTCGTAGAGCCCGGTGGATTCGACGAACGCTAGGTTCGAGGCCGAGGTCACTCCCACCGTACGCACGTTGGCGTTGGACCGGGCGCAGGCGGCGTAGCCCAACGCGGTCTTGCTACTGGCGGAGACGACGACGGCCTGGGTGGCCCCGAGGTAGTCCTGAGCAGCAAAGAACCGGTCGATCAGAAAGCCGGTCATGAACAACCCGCGAAGCAGCTCCTGTCGGTGCTCATCGTCGGGCGTGGTGTAAAGCCCGTCACGGTCGGTTCGGAGAAAGCTTCGATAGACCGCGGCGTGCTTGGCGCGGTGCGCTCCATCGTCGCGAAAGCCCGAGCTCGACGACGTGGCGAGGATATCCACCGACGATGCCATCGGGAACCACCCGTAGTACCTCGCGCCCACGTCGAGGCCAGCGACGTTTGAAGCGGCGATGTGGGCAAACCCCATCGCCGGTACGAGTCCCCAGTCGGTCGACACCGGAAAGAAGTTCCAATAGTCGAGAAAGTCACCGAACTGCGCATAGGTCACATTGTTGGCCGTGAGAGCAAAATGTTCGATCGCTAATCGCACATGACCGTCGGCCAGCGGCCCGAGCTCGGACCGATCGATCTCGACCTCGCCAATGGCGGCGCGGTTGACAAGAAGTTGAGCGCAAGCGGTCATCCGCGAAGTCTGGCACGTAGCATTCGCCCAGTCATGACGCGCACCGAGATCACCAGTGCGGGCGATCCCCGGGTCGATGCCTTTCGCTCGATCAAAGGCCGCAGCGGTCGACTCGGGCCGCTGTTCGTCGCCGAGAGCGAGCTGGTGCTCGATCGGCTTCTGGAGTCCGACATCATCATTCGCGCCGTTCTCGTGACCGCGGCGCGAGCACTCCGCGTCGAGCCGCTAATCGAAACACGGGCGTCACTTCGCCAACGATCGGTCGAGGTGTTCGTTGGCGCCCAGTCAGTCATCGACGAAATCGTTGGATATCCGTTGCACCGAGGGGTCGTCGCGCTCGCCGAACGACCGGCCCGGCGCCCGCTCGCCTCGGTGCTCGACCAAGCCCGGACCGTCGTTGTTCTCGAAGATGTCGCTGATCCCGAAAACGTGGGATCGATCTTTCGCCACGCGGCTGGGTTCGGCGTCGACGCGGTCGTCCTGCAGGGGCATTCCGGCGATCCGCTCTACCGCAAGACCATTCGAACATCGATGGGCTGGACACTGACGATCCCCTGGACGACCACCTCGGCGCCGGAATGTTCGGCGACCGGTCAGCTCAAAGACCTGAACTTCGTCACGCTGGCGCTCACGCCCAGTCCCTCGGCCCGATCGCTCGCCGACGTGGTGAACGAAATCGGCGCCGACGTGCCCGTCGCCCTCCTCCTCGGCGCCGAGGGCCCCGGTCTAACGGCGGCGGCAATGCTCGACGCCGACTACCTCTGTCGAATCCCTCTGGCCGATGGCGTCGACTCTCTGAACGTGGCCAGCGCCGCCGCAATCGCCCTCTTCGCCCTCACCTCAGCCCATCCGCGCCGGCTTCTACGCCGGAAACAAACTGGTTAACCCAGCCCAGGCGTCGAGGTCGCGCAACACGCCGTCGCGATCACTCGACCAACTAGTGAGTACGGCACGATGCACGCCTTCTT
>JAYSTV010000620.1:0-2071 GCA_043719425.1 Acidimicrobiia bacterium
GCTTGGTGTCTTCGTCGACGGGTTCGACCTCGACGCCGTCGCCGCCGTCACCAACCTCGACCGTCGCACCGCCACCACCCACATCGAAACACTCCAAGCCAAGTCACTCCTTGTTCGCGCCGACAAACGCAAAACCACCCGCTTCCGCCTCCTCGAAACCGTCAAGGCCTACGCCGAAGACCGACTCCTCAACGCAGGCGAAGCCGAAGACGTCCGCAACCGACACCTCACCCACTTCCATCGGCTCGCCACGGCAGACGGCCGCCGAGTCATGGGCTCCCTTGACGTCGGCCTGCGACTCCGCCACGACTGCCCCAACATCACCGCCGCCTTCGAATGGGCCGCCCAACACAACGAGTGGATCACCGCCGGCGAACTCGTCACCGCCAGCCAAGCTGGCTTCTTGTTGGACGTCCGGATCGTCGAACACGACACGATGCTCGGCCGAACGGCAGCCCACGATGACATCCTCGACGCGGATCTCGCCGGCTGCGTCACCACGCAAAAGTGGGCGACGTCGGTCCTCCTCACCGAATGGGCTGAATGCGCCGCACTGGTGACCGAGCTGAATGCCTCGCCCCTGGCACCGTTCCGTTCGATTGGGGCAAGCATGAGCGCTTGGATGTTTGCGCCCGTTGTACCGGCGAAGGTCGACCACTTCCTGGCGCTCGCACAAACCGAACTCGATCACGCTGACACGGCAGAGGCGGGGCCGTCCGACGTGCGTGTATCCGCCCCGCTCTTCTCCTTTTATGCCCCCCAGTTTGCCGCGCTGCTTACTGGCGATTTCCAACTGGCGAGCGATGTTTACCTTCGGGCAATGAGCGACCCGAGCCACATCATGCGCGACTATTTCGTGATCGACATGACGGTGAACGCCGCCATGGCGGAGGTGCTCCTCGGACGCCCCGACGCGGCGCTCGCGATCGTTGGCAAGCTCGATGACTACGACTTGCCATTCATGGATGGGACCGACGTGCGAGCCCTCGCCCACCTTGCGCTCGGTGACATCGCCACTGCCACCGAGCACGTTCGCAAACACGCCAAGCGAGCCGCAACCGGTCGATACCCCGGCGAATCCAACGATGCGATGCTCCTACTCGCTGCGCTCGCTCAGCACGTCGGCGACGATGACGCTTCCCGCCAGTTCATACTCAATGCAGGCAACGGCCGATCGCCCGCCACGAATGGCTTCGCGCGCCACCTCTCGGCGCAACTCGATATCGCCGACGAATACGCCGCCAACACGAACGCGCTGTTCCAGCCTGGAAACTCCAACGGCGCCCTAGGCGCCACCCGCTCGCTGAACGCGCTGCGCGCTGAACTCGCCCGCAGGGACTGGGACTAAACCGCACCGCCAGGAAATCCCAGGAGTCGCGGGCTCACTTCGCGGTATCATGGTGTCATGACCCGCCAGACCACGGTGCGCCTCCCCGACCAGCTCGCCGACGACGCCGAAGCTGTCGCCCGGGTTCAGGGTGCCAGCCTGAACCAGTTGATCGTCGACTCGCTGTCTGCAGAGATCGAGCGCGTCCGCAACGACGCCGATTTCGTCGCCCGCTCGAAACGTCTTCTTGCCCGCGACAAGGAAATCCTTGACCGACTTGCGAAGTGACTCGGTATATCTCCCTGGCCGAGTTCTGGTTCCTGTCTGAACAAGTAACGGGGATCCCCGCGCCAACGCTCATACGGGCGAGCCGAGGCGATCTCGCTGATTCGGCCATCAACGCTCCCGCAGCGGGCGCCGGCGATACGGACTTCTACCCAGACCCCCACGACAAGGCCGCCGTTCTTACCTGCCGCCTGGCCTGGAACCACCCATTGCCCGATGGCAACAAGCGCGCCGCGTGGGCTTGCCTGAACATGTTCATCGACCTCAACGGCGGCACCTGGATTTCTGATCCACCGGACGTCGACGACGCCGTCGAAGCAATGATGCTCGTCGCGGCCCACAACGTTGATGAAGGCTGGTTCGCGAACTGGCTACGCCAACGAGTGGAATTCATCCCCGACTGATGATGCAGCAGAAACATCGCCAAGCTCAGGCCGCTTCCGTTTCCCTTGGTCGGCA
>JAYSTV010000063.1:0-4331 GCA_043719425.1 Acidimicrobiia bacterium
AACGCCTGAAGGACAACGCCGCCGAGGCAACCGGTCGTGGCGATCACCCCTTCGTGGTGATTCTCCAGCAGTTCCCAGTCCATTCGGGGCTTGTAGTAGTACCCCTCGAGGTAGGCGCGACTTGAGAGCTTCATCAGGTTGCGGTAGCCCAGCGTGGTCTCGGCCAGAAGGGTCAGGTGGTAGTAGAGCTTCTCCCCCTCGCCCTGGTCACCATCGTCGAGCCGACCGCGTCGCACGGGACGCTCTGCGCGCGACTCCGCCGCCATGTAGGCCTCGGTGCCAATGACGGCCTTCATGCCCTGGGCGCGTGCCGCCTTGTAGAAGTCGAGAACCCCGTACATGTTGCCGTGGTCGGTAATGCCGATCGCCGGCTGGCCGTCGGCCCGGGCCGCCGCCACGACCTCGTCAACTCGCGCCGCCCCATCGAGCATCGAATACTCGGTGTGCAGGTGCAGGTGCACGAACGAGCTACTCACGAGCCACTCACGAGCCGGGTTCCATGCCTTTCGACGAACGAGCCGGGCCCAGGCCCGGCAGAGGACGAAGAATCACAACCGTGTTCTTCGCGGGCCGCGAGACTACAGGTAGGTGCCGCCACCAGTTACTCGGCCGCCACCGCCCGCTCCGTGGCCGGACGGCTCTCCAACGCCCATACCGGGCGGCAGGCCCGGCTGGCCGCCCCGCATCTGCTGGAGCTGGGCTTGGGCTGCCATCTGCTGCGCGAACAAGGTCGCCTGAATGCCGTGGAAGAGCCCCTCCAGCCAACCAACCAACTGCGCTTGGGCAATGCGGAGCTCGGCGTCGGTCGGAGCTTCGTCGCCAAAGGGCAGTGCCAAACTGTGAAGCTCATCGCGGAGGTCAGGCGAGAGGCTCGTTGACAGCTCTCGGACCGACACGTCGTAGATCTCCCGAAGACGAGCCCGGGAGCGGTCGTCGAGGGGAGCCAGGCGAACTTCGTCGAGGAGCTGCTTGATCATCGACCCGATCCGCATCACCTTGCCCGGCTCGGAAATCGTGTCCTCTTCGACCTGGGGGGCCGGGTCACTCGGGGCGACGACTTCAGCAGTGAGGGGCTCAGCTTCGCTCATCGCTCCATCGTGGCACTCCCAGCGCGACCCAGGCACGGCCGGGATCGACCCACACGGGAGGAGGACGGGTAGATTTGACGGAATGCGGGTGTCGACCAGAGGGGACTACGCCTGTCGGGCCCTTGTTTCCCTGGCGCTTCACGCCGACGATCTCGGCCCCCAGAGCGCCCGCGACATCGCCGGACGCACGGCGCTCCCGCAGCCATACCTGGAACAGATCCTGCTCGCCCTCAAAGGAGCGGGCCTCGTTCGATCGAAGCGAGGCGTGGGCGGCGGCTACGTGCTGGCCCGCACGCCGAGCGAGATCACCCTGGCCGAGATCGTGTCGGCCGTCGACGGTCCGATCGGCCTCGGTGATTTCGGCCGACCTCACGAAAACGGCGCCTGCGATCACGAGGGCCAATGCGTTTTGCTGGGCGTCTGGGAGGAAGCCAGCGACACCATGCGAACGCTGCTCGGCTCGCACTCTTTGGAGAGCGTGGTTCAGCGGTCTCGGGGCACGTTCACGGCGACCGTCGAGCCCGATGGAGTCCAGGCGGACCAGGCGGAGAGCACCGAACCGATCGAAGTCGGGGCGGCACGACAACGATGACCGAATCGTGAGCGACGACGGGCCGTCCATGGCCGTGGACGGAAAGCCCCTGTCGAAGGCCTTCTGGAGGGCGTGGACCGCCGTTGGGGTGAGCAGCCTCGGCGACGGCTTGGCTTTTGCCGCGCTCCCGCTACTAGCCGAATCGCTGTCCGATCGGGGGCTGTGGGTCACCATGACGTTCGCCGCGTCGCGCCTGCCCTGGCTGCTCTTTGGGTTGGTCGCCGGGGCGTGGGTCGACTCGCGGCCGCCTCGCCTCACGATGATCCAAATGGACGGCGTGCGCTTTCTCGCCATGTTTGTCCTCGCCGCCGCAGTTCTGGCCAACGTCGCGTCGATCCCGTTGGTATTGCTCATCGCCTTCGTCATTGGGATGGCCGACTGCGCCCACATTCCGGCCGCCGCCGCGCTTCTTCCGGCCGTCGTGAAGGACGGCGAACTCGATCGCGCCAACAGCTACCTCTCGTCAGCCGAACTCGCTGGCGAGCAGTTCGCGGGGCCCACGTTCGGCGCCGCGCTGTTCGCCTGGGCGCCATGGGTTCCCTTCGTTGGCGACTCGGTCTCGTTCTTTGGTTCGGGCCTGCTGATTCGGTCGCTGCCGTCCGCGCCAGACGCTCGTCGTTACAGCAAGGTCGAATCGTTTCGCGTCGACATCTCGGCCGGCTGGAGTTGGTTCCGAACGAACCGCGACCTTTGGGTTCTGACGCTGCTCGTGAGCGTGGCCGCCGCGGTGACCGGTATGACGAACAGCGCCCTCGTGCTCTACGGCAAGCGGTACCTGGGCCTCTCCAACTGGCAGTTCGGCGTGTTTATCTCCGTCCCAGCGCTCGGCGCGCTGCTCGGCAGCACCGTGGCCTTTCGGATCTGGCGACACATCGGCACCCGGCTTCTCATGACCGGAGCCTTCATCAGTCTGGCGATCTCGTTCTTTGTCGTTGCACAGACGAAGTCGCCCTATGTTGCCGCCGCGGCGCTGTCGATCGACGGGTTCCTGCCGCCGCTGGTGAACACCTGCATCCGCACGCTTCGCCAACAGGGCGTGCCCAAGGAGCTCCTCGGCCGGGTCGCCAGCGTTGGTCGGCTGATGGCTATCGGCGCCGCGTTTGCCGGGGCCGCGGTCTCGGGTTTGATCGCCGATCTCTCGACCATTCCCACGGTCTACGGGGTGGCTGCCGGGGTCCTCGTGGTGTCACTCATGGTCGCGGGACCGCGGCTCCGCACGGTCACTCTAGAACTCGCCCGTCCGGCCTGACGCTCAGCGGGCCCGCAATAGCGCCCTTGACGGTGACCCAATGCCAAGCCGTCCTCGTCACGCCCGACCACTGAACCGGCGGGCCGCCGCCAACACACATCGGCTTCGGCGCCACGCACGTCGCCCCCGATTCCTACACACATCAAGCCGAACCGGCGCTGTTCGACGTCGAATTGCCGGATGTGCGCGCCAACGCAGGCGATCTGCGCGGTCCGGGTGGCCGATGTGCGCGGACCACGATCATGGTGAGCGCATCGTGAGCGAGAGTTCGGCGGTGTCTAGCGGGCGGCGGAAACGATACGGCGCGGCCGGGGCCGCAAACGAGCCTCGTTCTGCTTCCACCAACCCTGCAGATCGGCCGACGGCATCGGGCGAGCAATCCAGTAACCCTGGGCCCGGTCGATGCCGATCGAGCGCAGGAACTCATACGTTGCTTCGGTCTCCACCCCTTCGACGGTCACGCGCCGGTCCAGGCTCGAAGCCAGCTGATGAATCGCCCGCACAATGGCCTCATTGGCCCGGTCCCCGGGGAGTCCCTGACAGAAGGTCTTGTCGATTTTAACTTCCGACGCCGGGAGATCACGGAGGTACGCGATCGACGAAAGTCCCACGCCGAAATCGTCAACGGCGATCTCCACGCCGGACTGATCCCGCAGTGTGCGTAGCGTCTTCATGGCGTGGTCGGAGTCGGCCATCAGGGCCGTCTCCGTGAGCTCGAGCGTGAGCCGCCCCGGGTCGATGCCGTAGGCGTCGACGAGTCGAGAGATGCGCCGGGCCAGGTTCGGTGCACGAAGGTTCCGGGCCGACAGGTTCACGGCCACGCCGAGCTGACCGAAACCCTCGGCCGTCCAGTTGCGCAACTGACGCACCGACGCTTCGACCACGTAGAAGAACAGGTCATTGAGAAGGTCGTAGTGCTCGGCCACGGGAACAAAATCGTCGGGGTAGACCATGCCGCGGGTTGGATGCATCCACCGGATGAGCGCCTCCACCCCGACCAGATCTCCACCGGACGGAAGATCAATCTTCGGCTGATAATGGAGCACCATCTCGTCGTTGTCCAAGGCCCGCCGGAGCTCGCCCAAAAGGGTGAGCTGATCGTGATCGCGGCCATGGCGCTCCGGGCTGTAAAACGCCTTCGTGCCGCGCTGCGCCTTGGCCGATTGCAGCGCCTGGTCGGCTTGGCGCAAGAGCTCCGACGGATCAGTACCGTCGGCGGGGAAGGTAGCAATACCCGCACTGGCGCTGATGGCGAACGACATACCGGCCAGAAGCAAAGGCGGATCAACGATGGCCGCCAGGATCGCATCGGCCACCGTGCCAACCTGGAACTGTTCGAGACGAAGGTTCGAGGTGGTGAACTCCGCCCGGTTTCGGAGCGACATCGTCAGCTGCGCGTTGG
>JAYSTV010000621.1:0-2069 GCA_043719425.1 Acidimicrobiia bacterium
GCGTTGGACCCGAAGGTCGTGGGTAGGCCGCCGGGGTCTCGATCCCCGCACCAACAGATTAAAAGTCTGTTGCTCTTCCGGATGAGCTAGCGACCCGCCGACAACCGTAGACGAACGTTTCGGCGGTGGAAAGCAGCATTCGGGCACACTGGTCGGATGCGACAAACGGTGCTGGTCATCGAACATGAGGCAGATTCGGGCGCGGCCATGCTCGGCCAGCGTTTTCGTTTCCACGGGTACGAACTGGATGTTCGCGTGCCCGTGGAGCAGAACCTGCCGTCGAGTACCGAGGGCTATAGCGCGGTGCTCTCGCTCGGCGCCTCGTCGAGTGTGACTGACGCGAGCGCTCGGTGGTGGCTGGAGCCGCACCTCGACATTCTTCGCGACGCCGACACTCGCCACGTCCCCGTCTTCGGGGTGTGTTTCGGGGCGCAGGCGCTGGCCGTGGCGCTCGGTGGGACGGTCACCCGCGCCGCTCGCCCGGAGGTCGGCTGGTACAAAATCGAGACGACCGCTCCAGAGCTCATCGAGGCTGGTCCATGGCTGCAATGGCACGTGGACCGTATCTTCCCGCCGCCCGCCGCCACCGTGTTGGCCACGTCGCCAGTGTGCGTACAGGCCTACACCGTGGGCCCGCATCTCGCCGTGCAGTTCCATCCGGAAGTCACCGACACGGAGGTGTCGTCGTGGGTTCGGGGAGATCCCGGTGGGCCGCCGTCGGCCGGGCACGACAGCGAAACCATCGTGGCCCGCTTCGCGACCGAACTCCCGGCCGCCCGCGAGCGCGCCAACCGGTTGGTCGACCGCTTCCTTGATCGGGCGGGACTGCTCAGCCTCGTGACGCGCTGACGGCCACCTCCGTTCGACGAACGGAGGTGGAGAGCCCTCACTCTCTAGGGCAACCTCTCTCGCCAGCGAGTCAGTCGGTTTCGGTGACGGTGACGGAGTTGATGACGACGTCGGTGAGCGGTCGGTCGCCGCGGTCGGTGTCGACGGCCTGGATGGCGGCGATCACGTCGAGGCCCTTTACGACCTTGCCGAAGAGCGCGTAGGACGGAGGCAGACGGATCCCGCTGGGGCCGCTGATGACGAAGAACTGGCTGCCGTTGGTATTCGGTCCAGCGTTGGCCATGGCCAACGAGCCGAGCTCGTAGCGGCCCGGCTTGGGCAGCTCGTCGGCGAACTTGTAGCCCGGGCCGCCGCGCCCTGAACCCTCGGGATCGCCGCCCTGAAGCACGAAGTCCTTGATGACCCGGTGGAAAATGATGCCCTCGTAGTAGTGGTACCGGGCGAGGAATACGAAGTTGTTCACGGTGAGGGGAGCACCGATGGGATCGAGGGCGATCTTCATCTCACCCATGGAGGTGTCCATGATCGCCCCGTAGGTCTTGGCCGGATCGATACACATCGGCGGCGGCGACGAGAACTTCTGGGTCTTTGGGCTGGAGCCGTCGGCGGCGGGGCAGGTGGGGGTGGACATGGTCGTACCTCGTTCGTGGTGAGTGGTTCGGGGGGATCAGCCGGCGACGGTGGTCGGAGCGAGCGCAATGAGTCCGGGGATGCGCTTCACGTCTTCGCCCTTGGCGTTGATGACGATGCTCGTGATCGTGATCGGTCGTTGCGGCGCGAGCTCCTCATTGTCGGGCGTGGGGGCCACGCCGAGCGCGTCGATCGCCTCAAGAGTCTTCGTGCCTTTGACGACGCGGCCGAAGATCGTTGAGGTGTTCGGGATGTTCTTCCCGCTCTTCCCGGTGACGACGAAGAACTGGCTGCCGTTCTGGTTCGGCCCGGCGTTTGCCATGGCGACGGTGCCGATCTGAAACGATCCGTTCGCGCTCAGCTCGTCGGGGATCGTGTAGCCCGGCCCGCCCGTGCCGTTGGCCTTGGGATCACCGCCCTGAACGATGAAGTTCGGAATCACCCGATGGAAGGTGAGGCCGTTGTAAAACCCTCGCCGCGCCAAAAAGACGAAGCTGTTGGTGGTGAGTGGGGCCTGCTTCTGATCAAGCTCAATCGTGAACTCGCCCTCCGACGTGGTGACGACGGCGCGGTAGGTGGCCTTTGGATCG
>JAYSTV010000622.1:0-5003 GCA_043719425.1 Acidimicrobiia bacterium
ATCCTGAGAGGAACGGCGCGGTCAACGGCAGAGCACAACGTCACAACGACCCAGGGCAAACAGCACGGGCAAGGTGCGTGAACACACCTTGCCCGGCGGCCGCCATCGGGTGGCGCTACCCCTTGAGTAAGGCGGTCATCTGATCGATCTCGGTCTGCTGACCTTTGATCATGGCAGTCGCAAGGGTCTTGACATCGGCCGAGGCACCGTTCTTGATGACCGTCTTCGCCATGTCGATCGCGCCCTTGTGATGAGCAATCATCATGGTCGCCCACGCCTTATCGAACGCGGCAGCCTTCATAATTCCCAGGGTGGTCATGTCCGCTGCCGACATCATGCCGGGCATCGCCGTCGTCGAGTGATCCATGCCAGCCATACCGCCAGACGGGGCTTTGCCCCACGCAGTTAGCCATCCCTTCATCGTGGCGATTTCAGGGTCCTGCGCAGCCTTGACGGCCTTAGCTAGAGCGGTGATCTTGGCGCTCGCACCCGCTGACGGATCGAGCGCCATGTCCGCCATCTCGATGGCCTGTTCATGATGGGGAATCATTCCCTCAGCAAACGTCGTGTCCGGGTCATTAAACGCCGCCTTGCCTGCGGCTATTGACGCGGCAGGCGCAGCTGTCGTCGCCTTCATGCTTGACATATTGCTGCTTCCGCAGGCACTGAGCGGGATCGCTAAGGCGACGAAGGCGACGGTGATCATTGTTCGTTTCATTGGTGGTCCTTTCGTGTTCCTACGAAGTGTAGTTGTTCATCTGTCTTTTCTGCGGTCAGGCTGGCGGAGGGCTGTTGACGACGAGCACCGCAGTGACGGCCAAGATGATCAGACCGATCGCCGCTTCCGTGACCATGGCTCGCCTCAACATGGTGCGAATTCCCAGGCTGGGATGTTTGGCGCGGAACCTTGTGACGACGCGGGTGCGGTTTACGTTCGCGACGTACAGCATCAGTCCGAGAACAACAATCTTCAGCAGGAGAAGCCGGCCATGGGTGGTCGTTAAGAGGGCCACCGGGTTGCCATCAATCCGCAGAGACTGTGCAACGCCGGTGACAACGAGAGCGGTCACCGACCGCGACGCCACGGGTGTGAATGCCTTCACTGCTTCGACCTGATCCTCAACGGTTCCCGCTCGCATGACAACGAGGCCCATGAACGCGAGTCCACCTATCCAAGCTGCGGCAGCGATGAGATGAACAACGTCGAGGGGTACACCGATGAGCGCCCAGCGAAGCGATCTTGGGTGACCCGACCAACTCCAGGTCGTCGTCAGCGCCACCAATCCGGCGGTGATGACGAGCCAACGTACGCTCTCATCGTCGGGGTGCCAGATGAACAACGCCACGCCCATGGCCGGGGCAAGGACGAGCCGAACGACAAGGGCGAGGCCATATGGGGTGTCAAGGAGCACATTCAGGCTGTTGAGTTCACCGTAGAAGCCGATCACCGTCAGGGTCGTTGACACGATGATCAGGCCGAGGCCAATTGCTGCGGCCTGACGAACGACGGGCGAGTGCCAGGCCTCACGCCAAAGCATCGCCGAGGTGAGCGCGGCCCCAGCAACAGCGATGAGGCCCACGAATGCCGCCACCCGCAGGAGCCAACGAAGCACTGTCTTCGATCCGGTCGCTGACGAGGATTCAGCCGCCGATGCCGCAGACGACGAGTCAAGGGCGGCTGGGGAATCCGACACAGCCGTCACGACGGTCGTTCCGGGCGAAGTGGCAGCTGCTCCGCTTGCAGCTGCGACTGCTGTGGTGACCGGCCTCGTGGTGGTCGCCGTCGCATCGGGCGCTCTTGGCCCGATTGTTAGACCGACACGACCCGACACCGTATGGCCGTCGGACCCGACCAATTTCCATCGGAACGAGACAGCACCGGTGGCAGCGGGTGGAACGGGCACCAGCACGACTGTCGCGCCGGATGTGCCGCGTGTGAATCCCGACAGGGCCGAACGAGAACCGGTCGCATCAATGAAGTCCGCGGTGAGTTGTGCCAGAACAACGTCACTCGCAAAGGTGAGCGTGAGTATTGGTGGGGTCTTCTCAAGGGCGGCACCGTCGGGCGGGTCGCTTCCTACGAATGAGTTGTGGGCCGAGGCCGGTCCGGCGACCCCGACAAAAGCGGTCAGGGCCAGCAGTATCCCGCCAGCCATTCGACCGATGTTGCATGTAGTTCGTTTCGACACGGGGCAGAACCCTACAACTCCGACATACCGTAGGAGGATCGGACAGGTACACTTTCGGGCAATGGCGCAAATCCGTCCGGAACAATCCACTCGACGAGCCATGGGCGAACTCGAACATCAACTCCTTCAGGCCATCTGGCGTTCCCAAAACGGTCTCACCCCAGCCGAAGCCCTTCAAGCGCTCGGTGGCACCGTTGCGTACACCACGGTACTTACCGTCCTGACCCGGTTGTTCCAAAAGGATCTCCTCGTGCGCTCTCGGGAGGGCAAGGCTCACCGCTACGCTGCCGCAGTCGGGGAAGCCGATTGGATAGCAGGAAAGATGCGAGCCGCCCTGAACAGCGCATCGGATCATCGGCTTGCCATGAGCCAGTTCGTTGGTTCCCTCAGCTCGGCTGAGAAATCGGCACTTCGGTCCGTGCTCAAACAACGATCGACGCCAGAATGACGTCGGTGCTCGGCCTGCCTGCGCTTGCTGCCGTCGTGGCTGGCTTTATTGCGCAGAGGTATTCGAACCGGTCGCGCGCCGACCTTGCGGCGAAACTCCTGCTGACGACGTGGGTACTCGTTACCGCCACGGTTGTTTCTGCGACAGCGTTGTACGCCGTAGCGTGGATGGTGCCCGCCGAGCGTGCGTTGTGGTGCCGACGCATACTGGGACATTCCGTTGATCACCGGCCAATAGCCGGGCTCATCCTGCTCGGCATCCTTGTCTTCGTCGCAGCGCGCGGCGGTTGGGTTACCCGAAACATTGTTCGCATGTGGCGTACGGAAGCACTCGGACGGACACCCGTCGATATCGAGGAGAGCGATGAGGTGTACGCATTCACCGTGCCGGTCTTGTTTCCTGGGCGGGGACGTGCACGCGGAAGCATTGTCGTGTCAACGGGAATGCTCGACTCGCTGACGGCGGACGAACGTTCCGCTCTGTTCTCCCACGAACGAGCACACCTTCAATTCGGTCACCACCGTTACCTGCTCGTCGGACAGATACTCGTCGCCGTTCTCCCGCCCATGCGACCCTTGATGAATCGACTTTACTGGCTGCTCGAAAGATGGGCCGACGAAGCAGCAGCCCGGGCGGTAGGCAGCCGCGAGGTCGTTGCCACGGCTATCGCTCACGCAGCGTTATCGACCGCCGAGGGACCCTCGCGCGTTTTCCTCTCGTTCGGATCCGACTCCGTCGTGACACGAGTAGAAGCTCTCCTACAACCCCAGCCGACACGGTCTAACGCCGCGAACGTCATGCTACGGTCGGCCGTTCTTGCCGCCACACTCGCGACCGCGGTTCAACTCCACCACCTCTTTGAAGTCGTACAGCAGATGGCTCGCTGAGCACACGGCGGACGACCCTGGCCCCATGGGCGTCGGTGAAACTATTGATCTGGTCGGCTGTTTCGCAATGGTCGCTGTTTGCTGGTGCCTTCGGGGCTGCCGTCGTAATCGGACGAACAGCGGCAGCGGGGACGGCGATGGTGCTGGTGCTGGCCGTTTAGAGTGCAGCGACTGGGCGCTTCACCGCTGCTCAAGGGGGCGAGGCTTCGGCGGCGAGTGAGGCGTTTCGATGCCGCTTCTTCAGCCTTTTGGTTTGCGGCGAGCGCGACGCCGGTGGCGTGGGTGTCCTGCGCTATCGCTCGCAGGTTGTTGACGCTGTCGGCCTTGGCCCCGATGAGCACCCCGACATAACCATCACGGCGTTTCATCCAGGCGATTCGACACTGCCAACAATAACGATGTCGGTGATCCGTCGTGCTCAGTCAGGATGCAGCGCTGACGCGCGAACTGTCGGGACGGCCACCATCCTGCCAGACGTAGCAACGCCGATGATCAGGATCCCGACGATCAGGATCCGAGCAGTTGACTTCACGCGACGTAGTCAATTCTGGTCGCCATGCCCGCTTCGAGGTGATAGGTGTTGTGACAGTGCAACATCCAACGGCCAGGGTTGTTTGCCTCGAAGAACGTGTCGACCCGTTCGCCCGGCTTCACGATCACGGTGTCCTTCCGGGGGCCGTCCTGCCTGCCGCCCAACCGGAAGGTATGACCGTGCAGGTGCATCGGGTGAAACATTGTTCCCTTGTTCACGAACGACAAACCGACTGGGTCGCCGCTACGCACGATGGTGTGTCCACCCTTGGTCTGCGGGCTGGTCAGGTTCCACCCGTAACCCATCATTGAGCCGCCAAGGTCGAAATCGATCTGGTTCTTCGCCACGCCCGGCAACGCGACCCGCGGATCGGCGACCAGGTCGGCATACACCAAGAGTTTCCCGTCGAGTTCCGCCGGGCGACTCCCGACCACTGGCGCCGGCTGCGTCGATCCACTGGTCTTGATGATCGCTTCTGCGGCGTCGCCTTTGCCTTCGGCCAGCGCGACGAACGGCCAAGCCCCGTCGGTAACATTGACCATCACGTCGTAACGCTCACCCATACCGACAAGAATCGTGTCGACCTCGACCGGCACGATTGGGAAACCGTCGGTATGCGTCACCGTCATCCGATGCCCACCCACACAAAACCGGTAGGCGGTATCGGACCCCGCGTTAATGACTCGCAACCGAAGACGACCATGACCGCCGACCGGGAACGTAGGGCGATCTTCCGGGGGGCGGCCGTTGACGAGATGCATTGCGTAACGCACGTCGCCAGCATCGCCGCCAAGCAACTTGGAACTGGCCATTCCAGACATATCACCCATCCCACCGCCGGCCGGCTTCAACTTTGCGTACACGGTGTCCGGCGTTCTGCCACCGAGACCGTCCAGCCAGTCATCGAGCACCACGATCGCTTCGGCGTCATAGCCCCCAGGATCGGC
>JAYSTV010000623.1:0-2067 GCA_043719425.1 Acidimicrobiia bacterium
CAGAACCGCGTCGGTCATGTCCACCGTCGACCTCGAAGCAACACCACGAGCACGACTGGGGCGCCCAGCAATGCCGTGATGGCATTGATCGGGAGCACACGGTCGTCGCCGGGCCACTGCGCCACGAGTTCGCAAAGCAAGGCCAGCGACGCCCCGAGCAACGCCGTCGCCGTCACCAACACGCGATGACGGCCATGCCGCACCAGCCCGCGAGCCAGGTGCGGCACGGCAATGCCGAGGAACCCGATCGGGCCGCAGAACGCCGTGGTGGCGCCGGTGCAAAGCGCGGCCGAGACAATCGTCAGTGTACGTACGAGACGAAGATTGAGACCGAGCGACACGGCATAGCGATCACCCAGAAGCAGGCAGTCAAGTTGCCGAGCAAGGAACACCGCGATGACCAGACCGACTGCCGTCGCCAACCCGAGCATGGTCACCTCGTCCCAACTCGTGCCGCGAAAACTGCCGAGCGACCACGTGACGAAGTTGCGCGCCGCATCGAGCGAGGAGAAGTACACGAGCAGACTCACGAACGCACCAACGATCGTGGCCACCATGAGTCCGGCGATGAGCACCGTGACCGGACTCTGCACTCTCTGGGCCAACGCCAACACGAAAGCCAACACCAACGACGACCCGATCGCCGACGCCACCGTGACCTGCAACGCCGACGAACCGCTGAACCGACCGATTGCCACGATTGAACTCGACGAACCCAACACCACGAGCGCCACGCCGAGGCTGGCCCCGGCGCTCACCCCGAGGATCGATGAGTCGGCCAGCGGGTTGCGGAACAGGGTCTGCATGAGGAGACCCGAAACCGACAGCGCGGCGCCGGCGCAGATCGCCGTGGCCGTGCGCGGCAGCCGGACACTCCACACAATTGTGCGGGCGGTGGCGTCACCACCGTCGGTGTGCAGCAGAACAGCCAGCACTCGCGACGGAGAGATCCACACCGAACCAAAGGCGATCGAGGCCACAACGAGCGCAGCCAGCAACGCACCCATGGCCACCCACGCCCACCACACGAGGCCTTTCGGCCGCACGTGCACGGGCTCGGTTACGACTTGGCGATGCGGCGGAACCAGCTCGAGGTGCCGCGCTTCAGGTCGATCTCGGGATGGATTGCCGCAACCATGTCGGCCAGCACGAGGTCCGGTCGGATGACGGCCGTTTCGAAGTAGTCCGACCCGCCCTTGGCGTTGACCCGCTTGTCGTTGCCGAACACATTGCCGGCGCGAAACGATGGTAGGCGCGCGTAGCGATTGTCTTCGGCGACAGCATCGCCGAGTGAATTCCACAGGTACCCGGCATTGACCCACACGGTGGCGTCGTAGCCCCTATCGAGGACGGCCTCGAAATCGAGCGAGAGCGAACCGGTTGAGGAGTCCGTGGACCACGGATACGCACCACCCGCGTCACGGATGTACTGGGCCACAAAGCTCTTCCCACCCGGCATGTACCACGTGCCCTGATACATCGAGCCGCTGATCACCACGGGCCGCTGATTCACATTGGCGACCTTGGCGGCGATCGCCCGGTAGTCCGTCTTCCAGCGCGAATATTCCGCTTCGGCTTTCGCTTCGGTATTCGTAAGCGCGCCGATCAACTTGACCCACTCGGCTCGACCGAGCGGCGTCTCTTCGAGGTAACCCGCCTCGACCAGCGCGGGAAGACCGGCGGACTGCAGCTTGTCGATCCCGTCGAACGAACCCGATCCGGTGCCGTAGGTGATGACCACGCTCGGCTTGAGCGTGACCAACTGCTCGATGTTGGCCCGCGAGCCACCACCCGTGCCTTTGATCGCCCCGGACTCGATCCGCTTCACCACCGAAGCGGTCGAATAGAAGTCGGGCGTGTCGACGCTCACGATCTTGTCGGCCACCCCGAGCACGTCGAACTGCGGCGCCAACGTGGTCGACATGATCGACGCGGTCTTGATCGGGATCTCGATCACGGTGGCTCCGGCGAGATCGCCGGTGAGCGCAGGAGCCTTCGTGCCGCACTGGTTCAGCACATACGTGAAGCCCGACTTGGCGCCCTTCCACGGCGTGGGCACGCGAACAA
>JAYSTV010000624.1:0-4999 GCA_043719425.1 Acidimicrobiia bacterium
GCGCCTCTCCCCCAACGACGTGGGATTGCAGCTACTTGAAAACGCCGCCGCCACGGCCGGCGCGTTGATAGGTCTGATCTTGATGTTCGGCGCCGTTTCCGGCGCCCACTTCAATCCGGTCGTTACTCTTTCCTTCCGATTCTTCGGTGGACTCACCACCACCGAAGCTATTGCGTTCATAGGCGCGCAGATCATCGGCGGCTGTCTCGGGGCGGTCATCGTCAACGTGATGTTCGACCTCGACGCCATCAACGTGTCGACCAAGATCCGTTCCTCCGGGTCGCTCTGGCTGTCGGAAGTAGTCGCGACCGTTGGACTGCTCCTCCTCATCCATGGCATTGTCCGTTCCGGCCGGTCAGACACCGTTGCGTTCGCCGTTGGTGCGTGGATCGGCGGAGCGTATTGGTTCACCTCATCGACGTCGTTCGCCAATCCGGCCGTGACGATTGCCCGAATGCTTTCCAACACGTTCGCCGGCATCAAACCGTCGTCGGCACCGATGTTCATCGTGATGCAACTCATCGGTCTCGTCGTCGCTCTCGGTCTCATCGCGTTTCTTCACCCCATCGATCACCGCCAAAACACCTGAGGAGCTTCCATGGACCGCAACGAACACTTTGCCCTCGAGCGGCGCGCCGCAATCGCTCGCGTCGTCATCGACGTCGCCCGTGATCACGGCGATCACTTCAGCACCGACATGATCGAAGAAATCGTCACCGAGGGTTACGACCGGTTGGCGGAGAAGGCCACCGTCACCCAGTTCCTCGGCAACCTTTCGGAGAAGCTCGCCCGTAAGCGCCTTCGGGCACTGAGCAAGCTCGACGGATCCGCCCCCGACAATCGACCTGCGGTCCTGTTCCTCTGCGTGCATAACGCCGGACGGTCGCAAATGGCCCTCGGCTGGCTCACCTACCTTGGCGGCGATCGCGTGGTCGGCTTTTCCGGTGGCTCCGAACCAGCAGCCAACATCAACCCGGTGGCCGTGGCAGCGATGGCGGAAGTTGGTGTTGACATCACCGAGGAGTTTCCTAAGCCATGGACCGACGACATCGTGCGGGCCAGCGACGTTGTCGTGCTCATGGGCTGCGGCGACGCCTGTCCGGTGTATCCGGGCAAACGCTATGTTGACTGGACCCTCGACGACCCGGCCGGGGGAACCATCGAAACGGTCCGTCGCGTCCGTGACGAGATCCGCACGCACGTCGAACTTCTCCTCGTCGAACTCGGCGTGGTCGCAGCCAGCAACTGAGGCCAGGTCTTGTTCGACTCATCCCACATCGATCAAATGGGCATCCCAGATATCGATATTTTGGCCGAACAACTGACGAAATTGATCGATGCGGGATGCCGAAGTCCGCAGTGTGGGATGCGGGACTTCCCAAGGTCAGCAATGAGCAAGGGCGGCAATCAGCGGATCGGCGTTGTACCCGGCGATGGTCGCTGTCCGGCGAGGCCGTGTTCGTATGCCCACACGACTATCTGGATACGGCTTTGCAGGCGAAGTTTGCTGAGAACGTTACTGACATGGGTTTTCACTGTTCCGGTGGAAACGAATGCTTGGTCGGCGATGTCATCGTTCGATAGGCCTCGGGCCAAGAGGCGGACGATTTCAATTTCGCGTTCGGTGAGTTGGTTCATGGCGCTGGATCGTGCGGTGGTCGAGACGGGGCGGGCGAACTCGTAAAGGAGTCTGGCGGTGGCGCTTGGTGAGACGATGCCGTCACCCGACGCAATGGTGCGGATGGCGTGGCCGAGTTGTTCGGGGGCTTGGTCTTTTAGGAGAAATCCGCCTGCGCCGGCCCGGGCGGCGCCGAGGAGGTATTCGTCGAGGTCGAAGGTTGTCACGACGAGGACCCGATTGTGAGCCGGGTTGTCGGTGCGGAGTTGTCGGGTCGCTTCGATGCCGTCGATTCCGGGCATCCGGATGTCCATCACAACAACGTCGGGGAGTAGTCGTTGGCAGAGCTCGACGGCGGTGGTTCCGTCGGCGGCAAGACCGATCACGTCGATGTGTTGTTCGAGGAGCAGGAGGTCGCGGAAGTCGGATCGGACTCGTTCGTCGTCGTCAGCGACCACGACCCGAAGTGGCGTCAGGTTCGGAGCGGGGCTCATGTGTTTGGGTCGGCGGGAAAGGCGGCCGACACCGTCCAGGTGGCGTGGTTCTGGCCGATGGCGAGCGTGCCGCCACAGGACTCGACTCGTTCGCGCATGGCGACTAGGCCGAGCCCAACGGTACGACGTTTCGGCGTGGAGAACGATGCGCGGTTTGTGGGGTTGGTGACGGTGACGTGCACGGTGTTGCTCGTGGTCGTGATGGACACATTGGCGTCGCCAGGACCGCGGTGATTGAGGACATTGGAGAGGGATTCTTGGACCAGGCGCACGATGGCGATTTCGACGTCGCGTCTGAGTTCACCGTCGATGGCGATGTCGGATTGGATGTTTAGCCCGCCAGTGGAGCATCGTTCAATGATGGCGGGCAGGTCCGCAATGGTCGGCTGGGGTGGCCGTGGTGTTTCTGTGCTGTGGGTGGCCCTAAGTGACGGGTCGGGTGCGGTGAGGACACCGACGACTTGGCGGAGGGCGTCGAGGGCTTCGCCGGCGGTGGTTGCCGTGAACGTGGCGGCGTGTTCAAGGGACGCGAACGTGGCTTGGCGCTGGGCGAGTTTGTTGCGGACGACGAGGGCGGTGAGGTGGTGGGCGGCGACATCGTGGAGGTCGCGGGCGATGCGCCGTCGTTCGTCGATTCGGGCTAGATCTCGGTCGACGTCGCGCAGCCGTCGGAGTTCAATCACGGCGCTGTGGAGTCGTCGACCTTGTAGCCCGAGTCCGATGGCCAGTGCGGTGAGTATCCATGGGTAGAGCAGGCCGCTGCCCCACCACGACAGCTGTTGCGATGTACGCATCGCAATGTCGTTGACACCTAAGGACAAGACACTGATGGCGGCGCAGGTCCGCCAATCGATGTCAGTGGCGAGTACTGCTTGGAGGACAACGACGACGGTGACGAGTTCCAATGCGGCGGTGCTTGCTGAGCCGATCGGGGCGGCGGCGCACAGTGCAGCGACAGACACCAAAGCGGCGGTTGGTCGTTGCGCGCTCAACCAGATGCAGCCAGCACCCAGGACGACAACCGCAGCGTCCGCGGCGAACATCATGGTGAGCCCATCCGACATAGGAGGGTCGAACGAGAACACAATGCCGACTACCAGGGCGGCGACCGTCGAGAGGGTCCGCAGCCAGGTGGAGGTGGCCAGCCCGATGCTTTGCCCGGGGGCGAGTACGGCGTGGCGCAGCTTGCGCTTCATCGTATGCAATCGAATCACGTTTGATCGTTTACGGGAACACCTTCCGGTTGGTGCGGAAGGTCCATGCCCAAAGTCCGAGGCAGACGGCCGGGAGGATCGCTTTGAGTTCCGGGATGACAAGGTGCCCAATCAGCGCCAGGGTGAGGTCGTACAGGAAACCGGCGAACGCAAAGTCTTTCAGCGTGCGTGACCGGTTCGACATGATCGCGAACAACCCCAGAACCTTGGCGATCGTCAGGACATGGAACGACCAGCTCGAGAAGCCGAGGTGGACGAACTCGGCGTATGAAGCAGTGAGGTCGGCGAGCCCGAAGATGACAGACCCGAGGAACAGGGCGCAGAACAGCCCATGGCTGATCTTGTACGTCCGCCAAGTGGAGTCCGGTGTCGTTGCTGGCCGTCGGTGATTCACCACACGAGTCTCCGGCGTTTCATCTTGGGTTGGCATCTGCCAAAGGATGGATTTTCGGTTGCCGTCATGCGGCCGGGCGTCGACGGTCGCCGACAGGCAATGCCGCGCTGCTCACAATCCGTTCGCGCAAGGCATCTGAGAGTCGGTCGTAGTCCGTGAATTGGGTTCCCATCCATCGATCCCAGTAGGTGAAATAGAGAGCATAGTTACCGCGTGATTTCTCGTGGTGAAGATTGTGGTGGATCGAGGGAGTTTTGAGGCGCAACAGCGGGATCTCGTTCCACCATCGGGGCGCCCACTCGAACCCGTTATGCCCGGCGATGTTGTTCAGCGTGGAGATCCAGATCGCCCAGAAGAAGAAGTTCGGTGCGACACCGATGAACAGCGGGAGCACGGCGAGCGGCACGTTGATAATGAACGACTCCACCGGATGAAACGACAGTGAGGTGAGCGGGTTCGAATCAATGCTGCGGTGGTGAATCTTGTGAACGGAGCGGTAAAGCCGGGCGTTGGCATGAAGCAGCCGGTGGGTCCAGTAGAACCAGGTGTCATCGATCACGACGAACACGACACTGGTCGCGATGAGAATCGGTAGTCGGGTGGTGTCGAGCTGAACGAACAGGCCGGGGCTCAGTCCGTCACCGAAGATCAGCAGGCCGACGACGAAACCGATCTGTGAGGCGAACGTCCATTTCACCTCGTGGATCCACTGTTTGGTGTTGGCCCGTTGTTTGATCTGAATCTTTCGGTGTTCGATCCGGGGGCGGAACACGAACCAGAGGAGAACGAACGCGCCTCCCATGTAGAGCGCCCAGTCTCGAAGGCCGATACCAACAAATTTTGTGATGTCGTAGAGCATGGATTGATCGTGGCTCGGCCGGATCCGCCCCGCATCGGTCAGAGGATAGAGATCGACGATCGGACGGGAATCTCCATCTTTCGGCAGATGTGGTGTCGGGCCGAAACGCTCACGCTGGTTGAATGCGCCGAACCCCACGAGTCCTCGTCCACCGTCCCCTCACCGCTTTCGCCTTGATAGCCGTCGCGGCGATCGGACTGGCGGCGTGTGCCTCGTCTGCACCGGAACCGGCGACCAGCGCGGCGACCGTTGCCGCCGCCAATCGGCCGGACACGTCGTCGGCGGTCGTTGAGACAACGAACGCGAATGCGGCCGACACCACCGCCACACCCGGACCGTCAACCGACGACGTCTTCACCGCCGCATCAGCAACCGGCGACTACCCGACGTTCGTCAAACTCATCGAACAAGCCGGGCTCG
>JAYSTV010000625.1:0-2065 GCA_043719425.1 Acidimicrobiia bacterium
GAGCGCGTCGGTCACGATTTTGTCTTCCTCGCCAAAGGCCGGGGCGATGTGGACGATGCCCGTGCCGTCTTCGGTGGTCACGTAGTCGGCCACTGCGACCTGAAACGCATTCGTATGCGCGCTGAAGTAGTTGAATAGCGGCGTGTAGCGACGACCGCGCAGGTCACTGCCTTTGACCGAACCGACCTGGACCGCGTTGGCCAGTTCCTTGGCATAGGACCCGAGGCGCGACTCGGCCAGGATGTACGTCTTGTTTTCGGCCGCGTCGTGCATGAGGGCGTAGTCGATGTCGGGGCCGACGGCGCAGGCAAGATTCGACGGCAGCGTCCACGGCGTGGTCGTCCACGCCAGGAGGACCTCACCGGTTGGCGCGCCGGTATCGTCAACCAGCGGGAACGTGACGGTGACAGCCGGATCCTGGCGCTGCTTGTACGCGTCGTCCATCCGCAGTTCGGTGTTGCTGAGCGGGGTCTCGCAGCGCCAGCAGTACGGCATGACCTTGAAGCCTTCGTAGATGAGGCCCTTGTCGTAGAGCGTCTTGAACGCCCACATGACCGACTCCATATACGGAAGATCGAGCGTCTTGTAGTCGTTTTCGAAGTCGACCCACCGAGCGGCCCGGTTGATGTACGCCTCCCACTCGTGGGTGTAGCGCAGCACGCTGGTCCGACACGCGTCGTTGAACTTGGCAATGCCGAATGCCTTGATCTCTTGATGGCCGCTCACACCGAGTTCCTTCTCGGCGTGGACCTCGGCCGGCATGCCGTGGGTGTCCCATCCGAAGCGCCGCTCTACCCGTCGGCCGCGCATCGTCTGGTACCGGGGGACGACATCCTTCACGTAGCTGGTCAGGAGGTGACCGTAGTGGGGGAGGCCGTTGGCAAACGGGGGGCCGTCGTAGAACACGAACTCGTTGTCGCCGTTGGTGCCCGCGGGGTTGGCATCGACCGAGCGACGGAAGGTGTGCGCCTCATTCCAACGAGCAATCGTCTGAGCTTCGAGCGTCGGGAACGACGGCGACGGATCAACGGGGGGATACGGGGTGGTGGTCATCTTGGGTCCTCTCGTCCTGCGGGTTGTGCTGCTTGACCCGGGGACGATGGCTCAGGTAGAGACACCGCGGTACCACCCCGCTTGCTCTCGCCCGTGGTGGCACAAGAACCGCTTCGTTTGGACACTCACGCGTGGCCCTGGTTGCGTCCGGTTCTACTGAGTCCCGTTGCGAGACCGTTCTTCCGGCGACTCCGGGGCGATACCCCCATCAACGTCGTTGTGCCCTCAAGGTTACCCGGTGGCGCCGGCTCGACGTTGGTGATTCCGCCTTCGTCCCCAAGTACAGGACGGGCGCGCCCAAGTCGTCACCAAACGAGCTGGTCCGATGCGAAACCGGCCCACTTGGGCGCGACAGACTCGGACTTGGGCGCGACCGAGATCGGCGTCTTCGGCGTTCAGCGCGTTGGTTCGGGCGGGTCGAGGCAGACTAGGGCATGCCTGCCGATCCGAAGCGTGTTGTTGATGACCTTCTCGAACTCCGGCGTCTCACGTCGGTTGAGGTCGACGGGATTCCCCAGACCGTTGGTGGCCTCCCGAATACCGGGCCGACCGTGGCCAGTGGGCGCCTTGCCTGGACCGACACGTGGGTGAAAGCTCGCGAATGGTTCGCCGAAACCTTCGACGGTGTCCCCGTCGAACAGAACGTCGACGCCGCCGGAAACCTGTGGGTCACCCTGCCCGGCGAGCGCCCTGAACGTATCGTTCTCGGCAGTCATCTCGACTCGGTCCCCAACGGCGGTTGGCTCGACGGAGCGCTCGGTGTGCTGGCCGGAGCGGAGGTCATTCGCGGTCTGCATCGCGATGGCGTGAAACTTCCCGTGGGCGTGAGCGTGGTCGATTGGGCCGACGAAGAAGGAGCTCGGTTCGGGCGGTCGCTGTTTGGCAGCGGGGCCGTTGGTGGCTCGCTCGAGATCGACAAGATCGCCACACTCAAGGACAACACTGGAGCGCTGTTGGCCGATGTCGTACGCGCGCATGGAGTTGACCTCGAAACGGTGCTCACGGCGGGCGA
>JAYSTV010000626.1:0-2063 GCA_043719425.1 Acidimicrobiia bacterium
ACCCGGAACACCAACGCAAACGCCAGCAGCGTGACGAAGACGGCTCGCGGACTAACTGAGCCCACGATGCATCACCGCGATCTGTCCAGCTGGCCCACCGAAGGTCTGCAGCGAGATGGCGAACCACGCCCGTGCGGCGACGCGAAACGGGACCACGTCGTCGCGCACCTGCGAACTTTTACACGCCGGCAGGGATCATCTCTCGGAGGACGGCACGGCCGTCTTCATCGTGGAGCGCGAAGTATGCCGTGCTGGTCGACCAGTCGACGGCCACCGTGTGGGCGTTCTTTCCGACGTCGACCTTCCCGAGAACGGTCGCGGCTCCCGGTTTGACACCGAGCACCGTTGTGGGACCTGACTCAGCGGCAACGTAGACCCGTTCGGTCCCAGGGTCGTAGGCCAGTACGTCGGGTTGGGAGCCAACCTTCAAGCGAGCGATCTGCTGCAACGTAATGAGGTCGACGACGGCAACCGAAGCGTTGTTCTCACAGGCCACAATCGCGAGGCGTTCCCGCGTCGCAATGGAGATTCCGTGCGCACCTTCGCAACCGTTCAGCCGGACGACGCCTTTTCGATCACCGGTCGATGTGAGAAGCGCTAGCGAGTCGCGTGGGGTTACGGCAACGACAAACGCGTCGGTGGTGCGATCGAAGACCACGTTGCCGGTCTCCTTCCCGAGATCAACCGTCTTGGTCGTCGAAGGCGTGCCATCTTTCAACGTGATCAACGAGACCGAGCCATCGTTCTTGTTCGAGACGGCGAGAACTTGGCGCTTTTCGTCGATTCCAAGCCCATCGGGGAACCGCCCCACCTTGACTCGCCACTGTTCGATGTTGTCGCCGACCGAGAGCGCCACGACCTCGTTGGTACCGGTCGCTGTGGCGAACCAATTCGCCGTCGTGACCGGGGCCAGAACACCATGGACCGAAGCCAGACCCTTCACGACGGTAGGGGTGTTGTTCTCCGCAAGGTCGACGACGACAACTTCGCTGGCGCCGAGGTGGGCCAGATAGAGGAGGTGACGGATCGGCTCGACACTGGCGTAGTCGTAGCGCGACGTGTCGCCGGGGAGCTCTCTGTCACGGCCCTTGGTGAGGAGCGAATGGCTGCTCGGGGGAGCCGAGTTGCTACAGCCCAACAGGAGTGTCGCTGCCATTCCGAAGCACGTCAGTTTCTTGGTCACGCTGCGACCATACGCGGGGTTCTCCGTCCGGACGCTCGTCCTGAACAAGGTGTGCGACGTGCGGCGAACCCAAGCGGAGTCCGGTCGGGGGCGGAGTCCGGTCGGGGGCGGAGTCCGGCCCGGGTGAAGACCGATGTCACAATGCTTTCGAACCTTTGTTCGCGCCAAAGAACATATGTTGTGTTACTATCTTCTTCATGGACACCGCCTGCCTTGTCGGCGACATCACATCGTTCGACGCGATCGGCAACGTGTTGCCTGCAACCTATGGCGCTGCCTGTGACAAAACGCTGGGCGAATGGGCCCAGATCCGATTCGACAGCGGTGACATTTCGGAGTGGTCGCCGCATCAAGCCGAAGCTGGTCTTGCGGCGCTTGAACAGATCCGTCGATCCCTCGCTGCGGTCACCGCAGCGCTTGTCAATCGTCTCGATGCGGGGCGTGACACCGCCGCTGCCGTTACCCGAGCGACCGGTGTCTCCGGCTCGCAGGCCCGGGAAATGGCCGCAGTGGCCAAGGTCGTGCACGAACAGCCCGATGCCGGCGAGATGCTGGCCAACGGTGTCGTATCCGCCGGTCACCTCCATCGGGTTGCCGCCCACCGAAGGCGTCGAATTCCGCAACACCCTTAACGACCTTTGCGACCAAGCCTGGCGGGCCGCACATCCGGAACGCGCCGAGACACTGGGCGGTCACGAGGACGAACCGCGCCACCGTCGATTAGCCGATGCATTCGTGGCGTGGATGCGATCAAAGATCGTCTCCACCGCGAAACCCGCACTGATCCTCCACATCGAAGCCGAAACGTTGAACGCCACGATCGCGCCGGACACGCCGATACCGATCAACAACGCGCTTGAGGTCATGGCCCGGGCCGACC
>JAYSTV010000627.1:0-2059 GCA_043719425.1 Acidimicrobiia bacterium
ACCCCTACCAGGGCGGGACCCAAGGGAACGCGCCTCGGGCGGTCGTGTCGCGGGATCGAGGTGAAGGCCGCAGTCGTTACGCACGTCCCAGTCGGCGAGGCGTGTCGCGTCGGGCGCAGTCGACGCACCGGGTCGTGGTCGGAACCGCCAGTCGGCGTTCGAGCGGTATCGGCGCTCCGCACTCGTCGCACAACGCCGACCGGGCATCATCGAGCCGCAACTCAGCCGCCGTGAGCTCAGCGATGTTCCGGAGATATGTCTCACGTTGACCACTCAGTCGTGACCGCTCGAAGGCAATGGTGTGGCCCTCCGGATCGTGTTCGTCGTCGGGAGGGCTGGCGTCGGCCGCTTCCGTGAGGTCGGCGAAACTCGCTTCGAGCGACTCGACGAGGTACTGCAGTCGACGGCGGTCGGCCTGGCCCGGTTCGAGACCGAACCCCTGGCCCATGGGCAGCGCCATTGCGGCCCGGGCCATGAGGTCCGACTCGCCACACGATTGGGCGACACGAAAGGCCTCGACGAGATGTGCCCGGCGAGCGGCGACGTCGCCACTGACCCGGGAAGCTTCAGCGAAGACGAGCTCCGACGCGCTCTCCCTGGCACGCTCGTCGGGGCCACTCATAGACAAAACGTACGCCAGCGAGCACGTCGCGCGCTCAGCGGCGGAGCAGCTGGACGGCGGCGGCGTGTTGTGCGACCTGCGCCTCGTCCCAGTCTCCGGTGCAGTAGACGCTCATCGACGAAACCGCTCCCGACTCCCCAACGTCGCAGCGAATCAATTCCCGGCAATACCAAGATCTTCCGTCGTGATCCCACTCCTCTTCCAGTTCGAGGACGAAGCCACCGCTGGTTGTATCGAAGCGCGATCGCGGCACTCGTCCCCCGGCGGGGTGATTGTCTGTACGCAGAGCAATGACACTCGCTCGGCCCTCCGCCTGGATCCGCCACAGCGGCACGCTGAAGTCGCAGAACACATCGGCAGTGAACAAGTCATCGGCCGCCACGCCGGTTTCGAGAAAGTCGATGAGCTTGGCGGCAAGACGCCGCCCGTCGAGGTCCCGTTCGGTCTCCGTGAGATTGGCAGTGATGGTCATGAGATTCTCTCCTGAGGTTTTCGGCCAACGGAATCGTCAGCACTACCTTCTTGGCGTAACCCCGGACGTCACAACGTGACGCTGGCGCCGATGCTCTTCCACTGCCCGTTCTGCCACGGCTACGAGGTCCGTGATCTTCGCGTCGTTGCGTTACTGCTGTAACCGTGGCTGGTCTCAGCAGACAGACACGTCGTGCCCCATCTCTCCTATGCCAACCTCACCATCGTCCTCGCCGTTGCGTTTGCCGCTCGCCTGGCGCTGGGTCTGTTCCCCCGGGTCCGTCTGCCCGGTGTGGTCGTCGAGATCGTGCTCGGCATTGTGGTCGGGCCGCAGGTGCTCGGCTGGGTCAAGATCGACGAGCTGCTCGCCGGTGTCTCGTTCGTCGGACTGGCGTTCGTGCTGTTCCTGTCCGGCTTGGAGTTGAAGGTCGAGTCGTTCCGCGGTGCGGCGCTGAAACGGTCCGTCATCGAGACCGGCGTGTCGATGGCGATCGCATTCGCGGTGGCCGGCGCGATGAGCGCCGCCGGATTGATCGACGATTCGTTGCTCGTGGCCGTGACCCTGCTGGCCACGTCACTCGGGCTCATCGTGCCGGTGCTGAAGGAATCGGGCCACCTCGCCAAGCCGCTCGGCCAGTCGGTGGTGTCGAGCGCCGGTTTCGGCGACATCATTACCGTCATCGCGCTTTCGCTGTTCTTCTCACGTCAGGGCGGCGGTTCTTGGACCCGGTTTGCTCTCGTCGGGGTGTTCAGCGTCGCCGTCCTGGTGGTGGTTCTCGGGCTGCGTCTCGCCGAACGGTCGAGTCGGCTGTCCGACACCCTGCGAGCGCTCCAGGACACCACGGCGCAAATCCGGGTGCGCGGTGCCATGGTTCTGGTCGTCGCGTTGGCCTTCGTCGCCCAACGGTCCGGGCTCGAAGCCATCTTGGGGGCGTTCGCCGCCGGTGCCATTATCTCGGCGCTCGA
>JAYSTV010000628.1:0-2058 GCA_043719425.1 Acidimicrobiia bacterium
GTGAATGATCTGCCCCGCACTCGGTCCAACAAGTTGGTGGAGCTGGCGGTGGCCGACATTGTCCATGGGCGACCGGTTCGCAACACCGAAGCCCTGGCCAACCCGGAGGCGCTCCACGCCATTGCCCGGTTGGCCGAGTTGAGGGAGTAGCCCGCTGAAGAACGGCTGATGGGCCTATCCCCGCTTGCCCGGAGCGAGGCCGCTACCGTCTGCGCCCGACGGAAGCACCTTGGGCGGTTCGCGACCCGAGTTCCTGCGAGCACTAGGGCGTTCCCCATGCCAGCCCCTATCCCTGTCGACGAAGCGCTCCGGCTGAAAGCCCTGCGCGAATACGCCATCCTGGACACCGAGCCCGACGCCGCGTTCGACGACATCACCCGCCTCGCGGCGGCGATCTGCGGAACGTCAATCTCGCTCGTGTCGTTTGTTGACGAGGACCGTCAGTGGTTCTTGTCGCGCCACGGCACGGAGCTTCGTCAAACCGACCGGTGCATGGCGTTCTGTGCGTATGCGATCTTCGATGAAGGCATTCTCGAGGTGCCGGACGCGTTGCTCGACCCTCGGTTCGCCGAGAATCCGCTTGTTGTCGAAGGCCCGCGGATCCGTTTTTATGCCGGTGCGCTCCTCGTCTCGCCCGATGGTCAGAACCTCGGCACGCTGTGTGTCATCGATCGAAATCCTCGTCGTCTAAGCGAGGAACAGCGGGCAACGTTGCTGGCCCTGGCCCGTCAGGTCAGCCGTCTCCTCGACGGGATGGTCGTTCGTCGCCAGCTGGCCGCCGCTCTCGACGCGCTCGACGCGTTTGACCGACAACTGCCGGTGTGTGTGGTGTGCGATGGACTCACGTTCCAAGACAAGACAATGTCGCTGCGGACGTTTGTCGAAACCCACACGCCGGCCCGGTTTCACCAAACCGTATGCGCGCAGTGCATCCCGCGCTACGACATCGAACCAAGCGTCCCCGCCGAACAATTCACCTAACCGCGGAAGGGTGGCCTTGTCGATTCGGGCGAACAGTTCGTCATGGAACGAACGATGAAGGGCGACGAGCATGTCGGTGCGGTCTGCGAAGTGCACGTAGAACGTCCCTTTCGCGACTCCGGCTTCGATGGTCACGTTCTGCACGGACAGCGCTGATAGGCCGTCGCGTTCGGCAACCGAAATCGCTGCAGTCGCATGGCCCGTCGGGCGACGACCTTGCTTCCGAGGATGCGGCAGGCAATCCGCGCTGCAGGCCAGCGTGGCGCGAATCCTCCGGGCGCAACAAGAATAAGTGCGCGTATGAGTTCCGGGTGACTGGCGGCGATGCGAATCGCGGCAAACCCCTTGACCAGTCGTGGGGCGCCCTCGTGAGTTATGCGCTGAGAGTACATGACCGTTTGGTCATGTACTCGACGGGCATCTCTGTCACTGCAACGGAATACCCGCGGCGTCATCTTCGGCCCGGGCGCCGAAGATGCGGCGGTCCGACTCGTCGATCGGTACGTCGTTGATGCTCGCTTCGCGACGTTGCATGTAGCCCTCGGTGTCGAACTCCCAGTTTTCGTTTCCGTAGGACCTGAACCATTGACCGCTGGCGTTGTGCCACTCGTACTGGAATCGCACGGCGATGCGGTTGTCGGTGAAGGCCCAGAGGTCCTTGCGAAGGGCGTAGTCGAGTTCGCGTTCCCACTTGTTGCGGAGGAACTCGACGATCTCCCCGCGACCGCGAACGAACGTGTCGCGATTGCGCCACACGGAGTCCTCGGTATAGGCCGCGGCGACGCGCTCCGGGTCACGCAAGTTCCACGCGGCCTCGGCCGCCAGCACCTTGCGTCTCGCTGATTCTTCGTCAAACGGGGGCAGCGGTGGACGAGTCATGGGGTCTCCTTCGGGTCGATGAGTTCTACTGCGTCGCCGAAGCGGATGCTGCCGGCGGCGATGATGTCGGTGTCGAGCGAAAGTCGACCACCGAAGCGTTGCCTGATGTCGCGAAGGACTTCGGGGTCGCGTTTCGTGATGTCGGGGGGCCGCGACGCGTTGACGTCGGGCCCGTTTGGGCGCTACTTCGCTGGGGGA
>JAYSTV010000629.1:0-2058 GCA_043719425.1 Acidimicrobiia bacterium
GTTGGGGAAGACGATTGCGATGGAAGAGGGTCTGAAGTTCGCGATTCGTGAGGGTGGGCGCACGGTTGGCGCCGGCCGCGTCATCAAGATCCTGAAGTAGGACCAGCCTGGTGAGACCCCGCCGATTCGGCGGGGTCTTCTTCGTTTTCCGCTCGGCTCGCCCCTGCGATCACTACGATGTTGGTTCGCATGGCCGACATCGACGACACCGTCAACGCTGCCAAATCGGGCGATCCGAAAGCGTTCGAGGCCATCGTTCGGGCCACGTACAACGACACCTACGCCTTGGCGCTGCGGCTCGTCGGCAACGCCGAAGACGCCCGCGACGTCGTCCAGGACACGTACCTTCGAGCCTTCCGGGCCATCAGCCGGTTTCGCGGCGATGCCGCCATCGGCACCTGGCTCTTCCGCATCACGTCGAACTCGGCCAACAACCTTCTGCGCCGACGCCGACCCGCCGAGCCGCTCCACGACGCCACCATTGCTATCGACCATGACCCGGCCCACGACCCTGTTGTGGCGGCCGAGGGCAGCGAACTCCGGGCTCGGCTCCTCACCGCCCTCGCCTCCCTTCCGGTCAAGCTGCGCGAGGTCGTCGAACTCCGGGAACTGGCCGATCTCTCCCACGATGCCATCGCTACTCGCCTGGGCATCACCGAATCGGCCGCCAAGGTCCGCCTCCACCGCGCCCGGGCGAAGCTCCGCGAGCACCTCCACCGCAGCGAGCCCGAGTTGCCGGAAAACGTGGTCAGCATGCTCAGCCGAAGTGCAACCGGTGGGCCCATCGGGGAGAGCCCGGAGGCGGCCAGCGACGCGTCACGGTCGGTGGCCTGAGCGCCCCCGATCGGAAAGTTCCCGGCCGACCAGGGCGAGAGCGGTGCTACGCTCGAAGGTCCCGGAATTCCGCAGGTTCCGGAGCTGTCGGGGTACCGGCAGACCCCTAGGGTCGTAGCTCAATTGGTAGAGCACCGGTCTCCAAAACCGGCGGTTGGGGGTTCGAGTCCCTCCGGCCCTGCGGACAACCGGGGGCGTCTCGCCTCCGGCCTCGTCGCGTAAGGAGCAGTGGTGAACCGAGAAACCAAACGCATGTTGCAGCGCCAGGGGGCCGTCGATGCGGCCGGCAACCCGGTGCGCGCCCAGCGAACGGCCGCCACCCCCAAAGCCGCCGCCGAGCGCACGCCACCGCGCCAGTACCTCGGCGAGGTACGCAGCGAACTCAAAAAAGTTGTCTGGCCGTCTCGCGACGAAATCCAGAACTACACCATCGTCGTGCTCGTGATGCTCGCCGTTATGACCACGATCACGTTCGGCTTCGACTTCGTGTTCGCCCGAATCATTCTGTTCCTGTTCGACCGCTAAGCCCCCGCCCTTATTCCGAGCTGACCGCCCGAAAGAACTTCACGAACATGACTGACCACTCCGACGACGCCGTGCCGGCCGACGAGACCCAGCTCAGCGCGCCCGTCGCCGACGAACCTGTCGATCTGACCCCGGCGCCACCCGCCCCACCGCAGTCGGCCTACGACCGCCCGGGTCGATGGTTCGTGATCCATAGCTACGCCGGCTACGAGAACAAGGTCAAGACCAACCTCGAGAGCCGCATCGCTTCCATGAACATGGAAGAACGGATCTACGAGGTCGTGATCCCCCTGGAGGAAGTCGTCGAGATCAAGAACGGCAAGAAGGTCGTCGTTCAGAAGAAGGTCTTCCCCGGCTATCTCATGGTCCGCATCGAGCTCGACGACGACAGCTGGTACGTCGTGCGCAACACCCCCGGCGTGACCGGTTTCGTTGGGTCCGGCGCCAAGCCGACGCCGCTGTCTCGTCGCGAGGTCGAAAACATTCTCGTCACCAAGATCGATGGCGAAGAGCCGATCCGCAAGACGAAGCCCCGTATGGAGCACGAAGTCGGCGAGAGCGTCCGCGTCAAAGAAGGCCCGTTTGCCGATTTCACCGGCACCATCGCCGAGATCAACGACGTGCAGCTCAAGCTCAAGGTGCTCGTCAACATCTTCGGCCGCGAGACCCCGGTCGAACTCGACTTCGCCCAGGTCGCCA
>JAYSTV010000630.1:0-11979 GCA_043719425.1 Acidimicrobiia bacterium
GCGCCGCGGACCGAGCCCCACCGTTCGGGGCCCAGCCAACGGGGCACGATCAACAACACGGCGAACCCGATCAGGAGCGTGCTCGAGAGCGACAGTCCGAGGGTCACTGCGTTGCCGATGGCGTCGGCCGCCTCCGACGACCCCGTGGAGGCTGGCCGCGCCGCCGTTGAACGGCGGTCCAACGACGCGCCCATTTCCTCCGACGGCACATACGGATTCGTCGACAGATAGGCAGCGAAGGGTTCCCAGTCTCCTGACCGGGTACGAGCGGTCACGTGCTCAGCCAGGACGCGGCGTCGCCGCATGGCGGGCGCGCCACGCACGCCACGCAATCAGAGCGAACACCCGGTCATCCACGAGATACCGTCGCCACAAACGTCGCGGGTTTTGGGCGAGCCGATACAGCCACTCCAACCCGACGCGGCTCATCCACCGCGGAGAACGACGTTGGCGGCCGACGAGAAAATCGAATGTCGCCCCGACGCCCATGGCCACGGCCGGACGAAAACGTTCGACGTAGCGAACAAGCGCATATTCCTGTTTTGGACTGCCAAGGGCGAAGAGAATGACATCGGGCTGAGATGTGGTGGCTTTGTCGAGGGTCGCGACAAAGTCCGTGTCGTCACCGAACGGGTCAAACATTGGGCTGGCCGTACCGGCGATACACAACATCGGAACGTCGCGGCGGAGCCGTTCGACGAGGGCCGCGCATACGTCGTCGGTGGCACCCAGGAAGAACACCGATTTTCCGGCATCGGCCAGCGCCTGGAGGAGCGGCATCGTGATGTCCGAGCCGCTGACCTTCGCCGGCACCGGGCGACCGATGAGTTTGGCCAGCCACACGAGCGGCTGGCCGTCGGTCAGTACGAGCGACGCCCCGTCATAGGCCCGGAGCAGTTCGTCGTCGCGTTCGGCCAGGCACACATGATCAACATTGGGCGTGACGACATACCCGCCGCGCCCGGCCTCGACCATCGCCACGATGTGACGCACCGCGTCGGGCAACGTGACTGGATGAACGCAAAGGCGACCGAGCGCGATCGGGGGAGGCAATTCGAGGACCGACATCAGCTCACCCCCATGGTCTCATCGGCGCTCTCGTCAGCCGGCCGACGGAGCCGCACGTCGGCCGCCGGTGCGCTCACGATCGACCCGGCGGCCACGTCGTCATCGACCACGGCATTGGCCCCGACCTTGGATCCCGCCCCGACCGTGATGGGCCCCAGCACGACGGCGCCGGGCATGATGTGAACGTCCTCCTCCAGGGTCGGCGAACCAACCATGCGACGCCCGCTGTGCATGGACTCGCCCAACGTCACGTTTTGGAACAGCAGACAGTTGGCGCCGACCACGGCGCCATGGCTGATCACCAAACCGTTCCCGTGAACGATGCAGATACCCGGGGCAATGGCTGCGTGCCAATGGATCTCGGCGCCATAGAGGTGACGGATCAGGCGGCTGATGACCTGCGGAACGCCAGGAAGGTGGAGGTCAGTCGCCAGCTGCATCAGTCGCACGGCGACAAGCATCTGAAAACCAACCTGGGTGATTGCGGCGACCACCAGACCCTTCGCCCGCATCGACGGACCATCGGTCGGGTACCGCACTCGGAGGGCGCGAGTCGCGGAGTGGTCGGCGGCCACGGCGTGACGAAAGCGGGCGAAACCGCTCGATGCTTGGCCTGCTCTCATCGCGTCACCGGTGATCCCGACAGGCGCCGCCACGCGCGAAGCGACGCAAGAACTGCGCCCGGGGTCCGCAGCGCGGTCCCCACCCCGGCGTAATAGTCGAGGAAATACGAGAGCGCCGCCCCGTGAAGCGCCCACGCGGCGCGCCCGCGACGATCGAGTTGGTCTCCAGCGCGGTACGCCAAACCGGCAAACAGTCGGCTCAGCGGGGCGACGCTCGCGGCGAGTACGGCAACGGGCCACGCCGGCTTCGGCAGCTGGGGCAGAAACGCCCACGGGCTCACATCGGCGTTGCCCGGGTGCCGGGCCGAGATCACCACGTCGAGTTCGCCGTAGAGCTGGCTACGACGCCTCCACGTGGCGACGTCTTCGTGATCGCTGCGATGCTCATTCCAAGCGTCTTCGGAGAACACCAGCGACAGTCCGGCCGCCTCGAAGCGGATCCCGAGCTCGCGATCCTCCAGGCGACCGAGGGAGCGATCGAACCCTCCGACATCGAAATACCGGCTCCGAGGAAACGACACGTTCCCGGTGCACAGTCGCCCGCCGTCGAGACGGAGCTCACCGGCCCGATGGGCGGCGACGAACCGGTCGAGCGAATACTGATGGAACCGCTCAAATAACGACAGCCGCGACCTGTCCGCAGGACCGCGAATATGGCCCATCACCACATCGGCCCCACTCGCATGAGCACCGACGTGGGCGGCGAGGAAGGTTTCGGGCACCAACATGTCGTCATCAATGATGACGACGAGCTGTCCGGTGGCGGCGAGAATTCCGGCGTGGCGGGCCGCGGCCGGTCCCGCGTTGGCTTGCGTGAGAACGATCAGGGAAAAGGGGTACTCGCGCACGGCCAACTCAGGCTCGACCGCCCGAGCGCTCCCGTCATCGACCACGATCACCTCGAGCTCGCCATCGAAGGGCTTTTGGATGCGGAGGTCGTTGAGGAGCCACAGAAGCGAATCGAACCGGTTGTACGTTGCGATGACTACCGAAACAAGCGGGGCGATAGATGCCATCGTAGGCAAAGGCATCGACAAAACCTCGGCTCCTCTTGATGTTCACTCTCAGCCACGAGGCCCGTGGGGGACCTACCCAGAACTCCACCGTCAAGCTGCGTCGGGTTGCCGTCGATACATCTGCCTGTGATGCAGCAAATGAATCGGCGAACGTTCATCGAACCGTTCCTCTACCGCCTCGAAATGGCCCCAAAAATGGCCGGCCTAGACTTGTCGCTCATCAGGGACCAACGTCGGAAGGGTGAGGCGTGTCGACCCCATTGTTGAAGCACGCGCTGGCGGACAACCACCCGAACCGTGACGGGTTCTCGTCAGACGAGAACGACGCTCCTCGCGGCAACCTGTGGCTCCGCCGCCTGCTTGTTCTGAGCGATTCGGTTGGCATCGTCATTGCCTGGCTGATCACGTCGCTCAGCATGGTTTCCAACGAGCCCCTGTCGTCGCGTTCGCGCCTTGGCTTCCTTCCGGTCGTCTTCGCCGTCACGCTCGCGACCATCGCCGGGGCCAAGCTCTACAAGGCCCGGGTCTGCAGCGTTCGCGCCGTCGAAACGGCAACCCTCATCCGGGCCTGCGGGGTGGCCAGTACTGCCTCGTGGCTGATCGGTGGTCGAGTCGGCGCCGATGCCATCCGCGTGTCCACGGCCGCACTGTCCGGCGCGCTCACGTTCACGTTCGTCATGGCCTTGCGAACTCTGTACCGGGCACTCCTTGAAGCCGCCCGCAGTGAAGGTCGTTTCACCCGCCCGATCCTCCTCGTGGGCAGCGGCGATGAGGCCTACGAACTCGAACAAATGATCGTCGACGAGCCCGAACTCGGGTACCGAGTGATCGGTGTCGTCGGACGCGCCCACGAGGCAGCCGAGCGCAACTTCGCCGCCCCGTACCTCGGACCGATCGCCGAGGTCGTCGAGATCGCCCGGGCCAACGGTGTGACCGGCGTGATCATCGGCTCTTCGTCGCTCGGGTTTCGCGAGCTGAACCAGACCGTGCGAGTTCTGCTCGACGCCGGAATTCACATCCAGGTATCGGGAGGACTTCTCGGCTTCAACGCCAACCGATTGCGTTCAAATCCGATCGGACGCGAGGCCGCTTTTTACCTCGAACAGGTACAGCTCAAAGGCTGGCAGTCGAAGGTCAAACGAGTGCTCGACCTCATCCTCGGGTTCATCGCCCTGCTGCTGGCCGCTCCGCTGATGGGCCTTTTTGCGCTGATCATCCGACGCGACGGCGGAAAAGCGATCTTTCGCCAGCAGCGAATCGGCCACAACGGCAAGCCATTCCCGGTTTTCAAGCTGCGCACTATGGTCGTCAACGCCGAGGCGCTGTTGGCTGATCTCGAGGCCAAAAATGAGCGGACCGGTCCACTCTTCAAAATGAAGGATGATCCGCGCTTTACCCAGATCGGGAAGTTCCTCGACGCCACGTCGCTCAACGAGCTTCCCCAGCTCATCAACGTGTTGCGCGGCGAGATGAGCCTGGTTGGACCCCGTCCGGCTCTCCAGCGTGAGGTCGACCAGTTCAACGACCGCCTCCTCCTTCGTCATCGGGTTCGGCCTGGAATGACCGGCCTGTGGCAGGTCGAGTCACGCGACAATCCGTCGTTTGCCGACTACGAACGCTGCGACGTGTTCTACGTCGAGAACTGGTCCGTCCGACTCGACTTGATGATCATGGCGCAGACGGTTGTCGAGGTCGCCAAGCGCGCGCTCGGAAAGTCGACGTCGAACAATCCTGAGAAGAAGGATCGGGATCTGCCGAACCTGACTTTGGCGGGGGCCGACGAATCAGGGGCCTAGAGCCTCGCCGATCTTTTCGTCAGTGGGCCGAGCCCACCCAGCACCAGCTATCACCTGCAACCATGCTCTGCGCGCTGAGTATCCGCGCGCTGACGATCGCGAATTGCAACAATGTCATTCCCATGGGGAGAGTGGTCGTCCGAACGGTCAACACAGCTCCGGGAAGCGTGCTTGAGCTGGCCATGTTGGCGTCGGGCCGACGCAGCTCCGTGGCGGTGGACCTCGCCACCAACGCCGTACTCCGAATCCATCATCCCCGCCAGCTCGAGATCGAATCGTTCTCGGTCGTCCGGGCACGCGTCGCCGAACCAACCGTCGACCGACCGGACCAGCCCGAGTCGATCGATGCGCACGAACCCCTACGGACCATTGGTCGGCTCGCCGGCATGCGGTGCGAGCGCCTGCTGCGCTCCATTGATGGACAGCCCCATCGGGCCACACTCGGGATTCCCGGACCGGGTATCGCACTGTGGCAGCTCGACGGCACCAGGCCTTCGGTCGAGATCGTCCGGGCGCCGCACACTACTCAGATCAGTGTTGACGAGCGCGGCGTGCGTTGTCGGTTCTCGTGGGAGCGGGGGGCCGAAGAGTTGCCAATTGAAGATCCGCGACTGCTTCGCCAACTCGATTGGCTTCCGAGCGGTCCCCTGTCGCTGCGGTCGTGTGCACGGGCGCTCGGGTTTCGTCCGACCCGGATGACCGTGGCCCTCGGTCGCCCGCGCGATGGCTACTGCTACAAGGTGGTCGCTGCACTCTTGCCCTGACTCCGCCTTTCGGTGCGGCGCGGCGCGGCGAAGGTCGCGTTGGCCAGACGCAGTCCGGGCTTCAGGTAAGGACAGCGGCCAGGTCGTCAATTGCACGAGTGGAGCGAATGGTGTCGTAGGCCGCTTGCGCGACCAGTTCGCCACCGGAGGCCCGCATCAAATTGATGCCGTGTTGACGGACTTCGGTCGGCGTCGGCCGGATTACGACGACTCTCGTCCCCTGCCGAGCCGCCTTGGCCAGTTCACCTAAGAGTTGACGGTGAGGAAGCCGGCGAGCGATTCGAGCCAACGCGTCGGCGCTCGTGACAACCGACCCGTCGACGTCGTCGGCCGTGTAGTCCATTGGAGCAACGCAGACGACGGGTTGGTTGTCGTGGCGCAGGGCGACATCGAGGTTCGTTGACGAGTGCACACCGCCGTCGACGAAGACCCGTCGCCCAAGCCGGATCGGCACGTAGAGCCCGGGTACCGCACAGCTGGCCAACACCGCTTGGGACAGGGTGGCCGACACGTCGCTCGTGGCGCTAAAGACCGTTCGCTGTCCGGACCCGAGATCCACGGCGCAGACCGCGAGGGCCCGTTCGGGCCACGGCGAACCGAGGTCGCGCTCCATTTGCTGACGAGCACCGCTCATCGAGAACAATCCAGCTCGAAACGCTCTCTGCATCATCGACGGCACCCGGGGCAAGGGAACCGGCATGAATGACCGCATCAACACCCAGTACGAACCGACCATTCGTCGGGACAGGTCTGCAGCCCCGGCAAAGGAGGGGACCAACGACATGGATCTACGGCGCTCGTCGGGAGTGGCCCCGAGATCTTCAAACGACGGGTGGGTGCCAATAGCCAACGTCCACAAGTCGTCGATCGATGTCCCGACTCGGAGATAGGAGCCCATGACCGACCCGGCACTCGTCCCGACGATCAGCGATGCGTCGTTGGGATCAACTCCAAGCTCGGCCATGGCCCGCAGGACACCGGCGTGGTAGGCGATTCCCACCAAACCACCGGCCCCGAGCACGAGTCGAAACGCTGGCTTTTGCGCCGACTTCGCTGGGCGACTGGCGGTCGCACCGGAGAACGTGGCCGATGCTGCCCGGGCCACGACGGGTCAGGCGCCGAGGGCTGCGATGCGAGCCGCGAGATCCTCGGCCATGGCCCAGCCGAAGGTCACCAGGACGTCGCCGTTGGCGCGGTCGAGGGGGGCGAAGAACTCCGCCACGTCGGCCTTGACCGACTCCGGCTTGAGCGATTCGAAATCGAGAACCGGCGACGGTTCGCCCTCGCCTCGGATCACGAAAGCGCGGTCGTCGACGCGGTGCTCGGCCCCAAAGCGCTTGGCCAAGCGACGGCTCCACGCCCGCTCTTCGCCGGACGCCTTGTGTCCCGGTCGGGGCACGATGTCTTCGAGGCCCTTGAACGCGGCGAAGGACCCGGCGTCGATCATGCGGGTGCCGACCAGCACGTCTTCATCGGGAAAGGCCAGGAGCGAGCGACGGAGCTGATCGGTCATCAGCGCCTTGAGGACGGCATCGCGCTTGCTGGTCCGGCGGATATGGACCAGGCCCATAAGCATGCTCGGCGTGCCCCCGATTCGCTCCAGCGTGCAGAAGCCGAAGCCTTGCAATTTGTCGTTCTCCCGGACCTGGGTGACCAGAACCCACAGTTCGCGCTGCTTGGATAGCAGGCCAATATCGAACCCGGCCATCCCGCCCGCGCAACTGTCGGCCAATTCGCTCAGCTCAGCATCGGAGAGCGCAGTGCAGTCCTTAGTTTCGGCGATCATCGACATTTGCTGTTGCTCTCCTCGTCGAACGGGGCCACCAGGGCCCCGGGTTGGCAGAGAGAAAGTCTACTGCAGGGGTGCGACCGGTCGACTTGGACCAACCAAACCCTCGAGTTGACCCTGCTCAGCGACTTGACGAGCGACGGAGGCGCCGATGCCGAGAGCGAATCCACAACAGATCATCGTCGGCCAGTCCTGCATACCGATGTCGGACCAGGCCTGGATGAGCCAGGCGATCACGATGCAGACCGACCAGGCGCAGGTGGCCCGCTGCCAGGGAACCGTTGTTCGCCGTCGCGCCCACGTGGCGTAGAAAATCCCGATCGTGGGGAGCAGAAACACCGCCGCCGCTCCGAAGATCCCCATGAAGGCCCACAGCCCAAGGAAGCTGTTGTGAGGGATATAGCGATACTGCACGAACACATTGGAGAGATCCACCGACGGAATGAGTTCGAAGTACTGATGCCCGAATCCGGTGCCGAGACCCCGGTTGAGCTTGTTGGTGAACAGCAGGTTGATGTTCTCGACATCGCGGCTGGAACTCGATGCGTCGGTCTGGAAGAGCACGCTTTGGCTCATGCTCACGGGTTTGAAGATGGCGCTCTGGCTGCCTGAGGCCAAACCGACGATGACGTAGCCAAAGATCAACGGCCAGCCAATCGCCAACAACCTGGCCAACTGGCGCTTCACGTGGGGGGTGGCCACGGCGATGATGAACAGAATCGACGCCCCGACCCCGACCCATACGGTCCGTCGGTTGTTGATGGCCATACCCAATACCAGCGGCAGGCCGAACACCAGGAGCCGTCGACGGGCGCCGATCGTGCGGAGCTCAAACCATTCGGCGATCAGCATGGCGAGACCCGCACCCCACAACACCGAGTCTGAATGGATGGTGACGTACAGGACTTCGCCCGGGTTGGGAACGCTGGGAAGAATGAACAGATAGAAGTAGAGGCCGAGCGCCACCTTCACCAGTCCGGCGAAGATGACGGCGTTGCGAAAGCGGCGGATCCCGAGGGGCGTGGCCGCCACCGACGCGGCGATGGCGGTGCCCGCGAGCAAGGTCGGGACCCGGGTCTGCCAGAGAATCTGACGGAAGTCGCCGCCCCGAGCGAGTCCGAAGATGGCAAAAAAGGCGTAGGCGGCCACGGCGACCATGCATGCCTGGGCAAACGGTTTGGGCGGCCGGCGCGTGCCGGCGCCACGGACTCCGTCACCCAAGGCGACGATCATCGTGGCCCGCAGAACCAGCAGGACGACAATGAGGTCGGCCACGGCGAGCTTGAACGGCAGGTTGTTGTAGATCAGCCCGCCGATCTTGTCGAGCGGGGTCGACCACAGTCCATCAGCCGGACGAGCCGACGGCGGGTTGAAGGTGAGCATCACCCCGGCGATGACCGGGGCCACGAGCTGGAACGGGAGGGTAATCATGGCCCAACTGATCAGCACGGCGAGCGGCGGCACGGCCATGAGGAAGCCGTTGAACAACACGCCAAGAACAATCGAGGCCAGCATCGTGGGCACGAGCAGTAGCCAGGCGGCGCGGCGAGAGATTCGGGATTTCGAAACGACCGCGGGTCGGGGCCGGGCGAGCACCGCGGTAACCGAAGTCATGGCGTCAGACTCCGAGTTTGGGGACGATGTAGAGAAGCGCAAACCCGTACAAGCCGGCGGCGACCAGATAGGCGCGCACGACCCGTCGCGGCGAGAACGAGCCCTTGGACAGCCGCGTCGGGATGACGACGATGCTGATAATCAGCGACAAAAGGAGGAGCTTGGACACGCTCCCCCTAGTTTCGACCCGTTTGCGGTCAGCCTTGAACGGCCAGCCCAGGACGTCTCAGCGATCGACGGAGTTTTCGCCGAGGAGCACCCGGATCTCGCTGACCAGTCGGTTGGAGTGCTCCACCCGAAACTTCGGGGGTAGGCGCACGGTTTGGGTGCCGAAGCGGAGAAATACATCGGAGTCGCCGGGGTGCGCGCTCAGGAGATCCTTCAACGCGTCGAGGATGACAGGCGCCAGCCCCCTTTCGGTAACGAGCAGCCGTAGCGGCACGACCCCGTCGTCTTGCACCAGTTCGAGCTTGCGGATGTCCATGGCCACGAGCGAGAGCACGTCGTCGCGATCGTTGATACGGCCCCGCACGGTGACGAGCGCGTCGTCGGCGAGGAGGTAGCCAATTTCGAGCATGGTCTTGGGGAACACCATGACCTCGATGGCCGAGTCGAGGTCTTCGAGGGTGAAGACCGCCATGAGCTCACCCTTCTTGGTGTACTTGCGGGTCAGCCCGGTGATGATGCCGCCGACGGTTTTGGTGCTGGCCTCGCGGCTGTCGCGTCCCTCGCCGGCAGGCGCACCCTTGTTCTCTTTGAGCTCGGCAATGGTCACGTCGCAGCTCTTGCGCAACGAGGCCTGCGCGCCCAGGAGGGGATGATCACTGATGTACAGCCCGAGCATCTCCTTCTCGAAGCCGAGCTTGGTCATCTTGTCCCACTCGTGATCGGCGACCTGGAGCTTCGTGTCGTTGAACCCGACATCGCCGCCGCTGTCGCCGACATCACCAAAGAGCGACTGCACGCCGGACTCGGCCTCGCGTCGGCGCGGCACGACCCGGTCGATGATGGTTTCGAAGACCTCCATCAGGCCGCGTCGAGAGTGACCGACCGAATCGAAGCCACCGCCTTTGATGAGCGACTCGATTCCCCGCTTGTTCAGCACGTTCAGCGGAACTCGGACCACGAAGTCGTGGAAGTCGACGAAGGGTCCGTTGGCCTCGCGTTCAGCCACGATGTCGCCAACGATACCTTCGCCCACGTTGCGAACCCCGGCCATGCCGAAGCGGATCGTGGGACCGTTGCTGTGGTCGGTTACGAAGTCGCTCATGCTGGCGTTCACGTCGGGCACGAGCACCGTGATCGACGAGTTCCGACACTCGGCGAGATAGACCGCCGCCTTGTCTTTGTCGTCCTTCACACTGGTGAGGAGCGCAGCGAGATACTCCGCTGGATAGTTCGCTTTGAGGTATGCCGTTTGATAGCTGACGAACCCGTAGCCAAACGAGTGGCTCTTGTTGAACGCATAATCGGCGAACGGTTCGATGATGTCGAAAATCTTGGTTCCGAGCTTGGCGCCGTAGCCCGTCGCCTCACACCCAGCGACGAACTTGTCGCGCTCTTGAGCCATGATCTCGCGGACCTTCTTGCCCGCCGCCTTGCGCAGGTTGTCGGCTTCCGACAGGGAGTAGCCGGCGAACTTCTGCGCCACCCGCATCATCGACTCCTGATAGATCATCAGGCCCTGCGTGTCACCGAGCAGTTCTTCGGCATCGGGATGGAAGTACTCGATGGGCTTGCGACCGTTCTTGCGGTCGGCGTAGTCGTTGTGCATGTTGGCCGCCATCGGACCGGGCCGATAGAGCGCCACCAGCGCAGCGACGTCGGAGAAGCTGGTCGGCGCGAGGGCACGCATGAGCGTGCGCATCGGACCGCCTTCAAGTTGAAAGACGCCGATCGATTCCCCACGGCGCAACATGTCAAAGGTCTTGTCATCGGCGAGATCAACAGTGTCAATGTCGAGCACGATGCCGTGGGCGATCTCGATGAGTTCAATGGCCCGGTCGATCACGCTCAGGTTGCGTAGGCCCAAGAAGTCCATCTTGAGCAAACCGAGTTCTTCGACGCCGTGCATTTCGTATTGCGTGACGATGGGCGCGTCGTCGATCGATCCGCCGGGCTCGGGCTTGCGTTGGATCGGCAGGTACTCGGTAAGCGGGTGACGGGTGATGACCACGGCCGCGGCGTGAATACCGTCGCCTCGCCGCAAACCTTCGAGCCCCTTCGCGACTTGCACCACTTGGCGAACGTCGGGATCAGCTTCAACCATGGCGCGAAGTTCCGACGCCATCTTGTAACCGTCTTCGAACTTCGGATGAGGTTCTAAGCACGCATACAATGGCGTGTCGCGACCCATCACCAACGGCGGCATCGCCTTGGCCACACGGTCCCCAACGGCGTAGGGGAAACCGAGCACTCGAGCCGCATCGCGAACGGCAGCGCGAGCCTTGATGGTCGAGAACGTGACGATCTGCGCCACGTGATCCCACCCGTACTTTGCGCTGGCGTACTTGATCATCTCGCCCCTGATGCGCTCATCGAAGTCCATGTCGATATCGGGCATCTGCTTGCGGCCGGGGTTCAGGAACCGTTCGAAGAGCAGGTCGTATTTGATGGGATCGAGGTCGACGATGCGCAGGCAATAGCTCACCGCACTGCCCGCTGCGCTGCCACGTCCGGGGCCAACGCGCCATTTCCGGTCGCGGGCGTATTTGATGATGTCCCACACCACGAGGAAGTAAGCGGCAAAGCCCATGTCGATGATGACGTTGAGCTCGAAATCAAGCCGTTCGCGAACGACAGCATCGAGGGTTTCACCGTAACGATCGCGAGCACCTTCAAACACAAGGTGACGGAGGTACTCCTCATCGGAGGTGAATCCGAAGGGGAGCGGGAACTCGGGGAGCTCCGTGCGGCCGAACTCGATTTCGACGTTGGCTCGTTCGGCGATCCAGAGCGTGTTGTCGCACGCCGATTCCCAGTGGCGGAAGAGATGGCGCATCTCACTCGCCGACTTCAGGTAGTGCTCGTTGCCATGGAACTTGAAGCGTTTCGGATCGCTCAGCAGCGCACCCGTTTGCACGCAGAGCAATGCGTCGTGGGCGAGTGAGTCATGGCGGTGCGTGTAATGGCTGTCGTTGGTGGCGAGCAGTGGCGCCTTGATGAGCTTGGCAATTTCAATCAGTTGCGGATTGGTCTCGTGCTGCGCGGGAATGTCGTGGTCCTGCAACTCCACGAACAGCGAGTCGCGTCCGAAGATGTCCTGCAGCCGAGCCGCTCGCGACAACGCGAGATCGAAGTTGTTCGCCA
>JAYSTV010000064.1:0-1777 GCA_043719425.1 Acidimicrobiia bacterium
CTCTACGGTGCCATTGGTGCCGCACTTGGACTGATCTGGTTTCTCGTGTTGGGCACCCAGGTTCTTCTGTATTCCCTCGAAGTGACGGTCGTAAGCACACAGAAGTTGTGGCCCCGCTCCGTCGTGCAGCCCCCGTTGACTGCGTCCGATGTCGCGATGTTGGAGGCTATGGCCAAGCAGGAGGAACGGCGAGACGAGGAGCACGTTTCCGTCGAGTTCGATTCACCCGTCGAACGCGGCGATCGTCCCGGGCATCCAACGCAGCCGGGACGATCGATTCCTTCCGAAGAAGGCGTCGGACATTCACTATCCATTGCGAGCGAGCGTGAAACATCGGGCTAATGAAAAGTGTCGGGCGAACTATTCGGGGAGCGAGCGGGAAAGTCCTGGATGTACCGCCAGGTGGTATCGACGGCTGATCGAGTGACCGCCAGGCCCGACAAGGCAGCCAATAGCCGATACCCACTATGACGCTTGAGGGTCAGGAAACCGCGGAAGCCTTGGCGGCGCGGTCCTGAGCAACGGCGTCGTAGTGCTCGTAATCCGTCGCGGTGTCGTCATCGAACTGATACTGCAGCAGGCCGGCGTCGTCCCAAAGGCGGCGCAGGTAGCCGTTGTTGGCGTCGAGCAGGCCGAGCTTGCGGACGTTCGGCACAAGCTTGGAGAAGAACGCCTTCTGGAAGGCGGCGCCGGGGTCGAGGCCGAGTGTTCCGGCCGCTTGCATGAGGTACGGCAGAACCTTGTCGGCGTTCATGCCGAGGCGCTCCCACATCTCCGGCGTGGTTGACCGTGAGCGGCTCCTGAGCGTGTTCTCGGCGAGGAACTCTTGGCGGTCTTTCAGTTCGGGTTCGGTGAGTTCCTGGTAATACTCACCAAGGCTGAGAATCCCGAAGGCAACATGACGGGCTTCATCGGCCAGCACATAGCGAAGCAGCTTGCGCAGAAGCGGCTCGTCGACCCGTCGGAGCATCTCCCCGAACGCGGCGAGGGCGAGACTCTCGATGATGACCTGCATGCCGAGGTAGGCCATGTCCCAGCGGTTGTCTTCGAGGAGACCGAAGACTTGCTCTTGGAGATACGGGCCCATTGGGTACTGTTCGCCGACCTTGTCACTGAGGTAGCGCTGGAATACCTCGGTATGGCGGGCCTCATCGATCGTCTGTGTCGCGGCGTAGTACTTCGCGTCGATCCACGGCACGGTCGACGTGATCTTGGCGGCGGTGATCATGGCGCCCTGTTCGCCGTGGACGAACTGGCTGAGCGTTGCTTTCAGCTGTTCGAGTCCGAGCTGGGTGAACTCCTTGTCGCCCCACGACTTGAGCGGCGAACCGGGAAGATCCTTGGCGGCCTTCGCCAACACCATGACCGGCGCGTTCCAATCGATGATCTGCTCGGGGTCGACGGGGGTCGACCAGTCGAGTTCGGTCACGCTCGACCACTGCGACGACATCGCCTTGTTGTAGAGGGTGACGAGCTGGGGACGCGACCGTTCGTAGTTCCACAAGAAGGTGGTGGGGGTGTGGTCCGTGACGAAGCGGATCGTGCCTTCGACGTCGGCATCGGCTGGGATGGCAGGGAGTTCAGTCGTGCTCATCGTCGTCTCCTGATTTTGGCGGGCGGACTACTTTCGCGCATTCTTCTGCGTTGGGTCGCTCGCTGAGCGCCTGTGGCCGGAGCGGGCCAGAAGGCCGAGTCGTAGGATCGAACGTCATGTCGATTTCTCGGAGGGCATTACATGAACGAACACGCGGGCTATGCAGCGGCGGTCACCATTCGC
>JAYSTV010000631.1:0-4977 GCA_043719425.1 Acidimicrobiia bacterium
TGCGGATCGTCTACCTCGACTCCGCCAATTCGTCGTTCAAACCCCGAGCGGTGATCGACGCGATGTCGTCGTTCATGGCCTACGACTACGCCCCGATCAACCGGTCGTCGTACAAACTGGCGGCCGCCGCCACCGACCATTTCGAAGGTGCGCGCGCCAAAGTTGCATCGTTCATCGGGGCCTCGCGCCCCCACGAAGTGATTTTCACCAAAAACGCCACCGAAGCATCGAACCTATTCGTGCGTTCGTGGGGTGGCGCCAACCTTGGTCCGGGCGATGCGGTCGTCCTCACCGAAATGGAACACCACGCCAACATCGTGCCGTGGCATCAGCTGGCGGCCGAGAAGGGCTTCACCATTCGGTGGATACCTGTGGCTGCCGACGGAACGCTCGATCTCGCCACCCTGCCGTCGTTGCTCGACGGAGCCAAGGTGTTGGCTTTCACCGCAATGTCCAACGTGTTGGGCACGATCACCCCCGTGCGCGTACTTACCGATGCGGCCCACGCAGCGGGCGCGATTGCCATGGTCGATGCCTGTCAATACGTGCCCCACAATGCGACCTCGGTCGAAGCGTTCGGCGCAGACTTTCTCGTGTTTTCGTCGCACAAGATGTGTGGGCCAACAGGGATTGGCGTGTTGTGGGGACAGGAGGAATTGCTCGATGCAATGCCTCCGTTCCTGGGCGGCGGCAACATGATCACCGACGTGCGCTTCGACGGATTCACGGCCGCCGGGCTCCCCGACAAGTTCGAGGCCGGCACGCCGCCGATCATCGAGGCAATTGGCCTCGGGGCAGCGATCGACTATCTCGGCTCGATCGGTCTCGGGGCGATCCGTCAGCACGAAATGGCCCTCACCCGCTACGCCCTCGACACGCTCAACGACCGCTTTGGCGACGGCATCACGATCCATGGGCCCGACAACGTGGAGCAGCGCGGCGCGGTGTTGTCGTTTGCCTTTCGCGGGGTGCATCCTCATGACCTCAGCCAGATCCTCGACGAATCCAACGTGTGCATACGAGCTGGACATCACTGTGCCAAACCCCTGATGCGGGCTATCGGCGCCGGCGCCACGGCGCGGGCGTCGTTCTACCTCTACAACGATGAGGCCGACGTCGACGCGCTGGCCGACGCTCTCGATGGCGTGAGCGACGTCTTCGGTCTCTGAAAGACTGAGTCACGATATGGCCGGCCTCGAAGATCTCTACCGCGAGATCATCATCGATCACTACAAGAACCCCAGGAACCGTGGGGAGCTGCCCACCCCTCCGTCAATTCGGACCGAAGGGATGAACCCCACGTGCGGGGACGAGATCTCGGTGTACCTCGTGGTCGACGGTTCGGGGCCCGATGCCATCGTGACCGACGTGAAGTTCGCCGGTCAGGGCTGTTCGATCAGTCAGGCGTCGGCGTCGATGATGTCGGCCGCCGCCAAGGGCAAGCCGGTGCACGAGGCCCGTCGTCTGATTTCCGCGTTCAAGACGTTGATGGGTATCGAGGTCGCCGCCGAAGGCGATGAGCCCGATCCGCTCGGCGAGGTCAAGCTCGGCGACCTCGCCGCGCTTCGTGGCGTGGTCAAGTTCCCGGTGCGCATCAAGTGCGCAGTGCTGGCCTGGAACACGATGGCGCAAGGGTTGGACGAGGCGGCGAGATAGAGCGAAGAGATCTGGCTGTCCGAAATCCGCCAGACCTGACCCGATCCGAGGCGGTTGGGCTGCTCGCTATCTTGCCCACAACCCTCACACGGCGATCGCTCATCACCGATCGCACCTCCGACGGAGCCCGGACCGCCGGGTGTGAGGACGGAATGCTCCTCTGGCTAAGGAGGGCGGGGAACATCGCCCAGTTCGGGGCAGTTCGTCGCCCAGATCGACGGAACCTCGCGTCATTACGCGGCATTTTTGTGGATCTGGGCGATACGGAGTAGCGATCTGGGCGATACGGAGTAGCGATCTGGGCGATCTGGGCGATCGACGTTGACGTGATGGTGCACCGCTTGCCCGAACGCGTGGCCACGCGATCCTCGACTTCACTACTGGCGCGCTGATTGAGGACGCTGACCGCGTTGGCCAAGCGCTCCGCAGAGAACTCGCCACCCAATCTCCAACTCCCCTTCGTTGCCTGACGGCGCCCCGGCTCAGCCGCCAGACTGGGGCTGTGAACCCGATCGCCTGGCTTATTCCCACCGCGCTCACCGCCGGTGCGGGGGTGGTGTCGTTCCGCTCGTCGAGGCGGACGTGGGCGGCCATCGACACGCCGACGATCGAAACTGGCCACGTCGTGATCGGTCGGGTTGAGGTAAAAGGGAAGGCCGGTCCGGGACCCCGCGGCGTGCGTGTGGTCTCGCCCCTCAGCGCCACCACGTGCGTGTGGTGGCGGGCCGAAGTCGAGGAGGAGACGGGCTCCGGCAAGGACAAGTCCTGGAAGTCCCGTCACAAGGTTGAGTCGGCCCCGTCGATCACCGTCGACGATGGCTCCGGGCCGATCACCGTCGAGCTCCGCGACTCCTCGATCAAGAGTCCCGAGACGAACGTGATCGACGGCGACGATGCCCCGGCGTCGCTGACCGGCACGTCGTTGAACGAACTGGCCCGGGGTGAGCCATTCCTGCCGACGGTCCACGACGACGATCGCGGCTTGTTCAGCCGTATGTTCGCCGGTTGGGACGAAAGCATTCCGATTGCCAGTCTGAGCGGCAACTGGCGGATCACAGAAACCTTCGTACCCGAAGGAGCCGACATGTATGTGCTCGGCTCCACGTCGTATGACGAAGCCACGGGCACGGCATCGTTCGCCAAGGCCAAGGATCGTCCGCTCTACGTCTACTGCGGTACCGAGACGCAGCTCACAACGAACGCGCGTCGAATCATGGTCATAAGCGCGCTGGTGATGTTGGGGATGGCCTTTGTCAGTGTGGCGATGTTCTTCGGAACGACCTACGCGAAGGTCGGGGGTAAGACCGGCATTCGCCCGAACTGGAGCCGCGGGCCAATTGGACCCACGGTGGTGCTGATGGCGATGTTCGTCGTTCAGGTCATCCGGATCCGCAATCGGATCGTTGCCGTTCGCGAGCAACGCGAGGCGGGCAAACGCCTCGTCGGTATTGCCGAGAAGAAGCGGGCCGCGCTCATCCCCCAACTCACGGCTGTTGTCCAGGCCGCCGCCGCGCATGAGCGCGGACTCCAGGAGTCGCTGGCGACGGTTCGCGGCGCCGAAATGAATGCCGCGTCACTCGTTGCCCTCGGCAAAGCCAGCCCGACCCTCAAGGCCGACGCCAACTTTCGTCAGCTGCAGAGCGCGCTGGTCGGCGTGGAAAACGACATTGCCGTGGCCCGTGGATTCGAGGCCGAAGCCGACGCCGTACTCCGGACCCGGATTCAATCCTTTCCCGACTCCCTCGTGGCCCCCTGGCTCGGCCTCGCGACCTGAACTGTTGGATTGTTGGCGACGCGTTGGCGCCAAAACGACGTCGCCAACGGTCCAACGAGTCGCCAACGGTCCAACGATCGACCGGCCCGAGATCGGCCCGGCCGCCTGTGGCGGCTATAGCTGGTCTTGGTCGAAGAAGCGGTTGGCGGTGTCGTCGGCTTCGGGGTCGTGGGGCGCCTGCAGGCCACCGTTGAGTCCCTTGAGCGGGCTCGGTCCGTTGGTCTCGGCGGCCACCTGCTGAAGACGGTCGCGACCGGCCTTTACGGTCTTCACCGTGCGGTCCAGCACGATCTCGAAACGGGCGAGATGCTGGTCACACCAGTCTTCGGTCTCGCGCTTTTTATGCCGCGACTCGGCTTCGGCTTCGTCGACGAGCTTCTGGGCTTTCGACTTGGCCGTGCGCACAATTTCCTGGCGAGAGACGAGACGCTCGGCCCGGGTCCGTGCTTCGTCGAGGATCTCATCGCCTTCGCGGCTGACCTTGTCGAGGAACTCCTTGCGTTCCTTGAGCAGCCAACGGGCCTGACGAAGTTCTTCCGGCAGCTGAGCTACTGCCGCCTCAAGCAGGTCGAGGACCTCGGCCGGCTCGATCCGGACCGAGCTGGAGGCAAACATTGGCTTGGCCGAAGAAATAGCGTCGATGGCGCGACGAATCAAGGCAACAGACTCGTGTTCATCGGCGGCCTCAAAGACCGGGTCGTCGTCGATGACGCTCATCGAGTGACCAGCGCGTCACGCTTGTACATCGGGCTCTCCTTGGGGAAGTGGAGTTGTTACGGCTGCTCCCGCCAGACCCGGCCGTTTAGGGCTGGCCGAGGCGGGCTCGTTCGACCAGACGGCGGTTGGCCGCTTCCGGCACCATCGTCGAGACATCTCCACCATACCGGGCCACCTCCCGCAGAAGCCGGGACGCCAGGAAGGAATGTCGCGACACCGTGGGCACGAACAGGGTGACGATGCCCGAAAGTCGTTCGTTCATCTGCGCCATTTGCAGCTCGGCATCGAAGTCGGTCACGGCCCGAAGGCCCTTGACGATGGCGTTGCACTGATGGTCGGCGGCAAAGTTGACCAGCAAACCCGAAAAGAACCCGATCTCGATGTTGGGGAGATGCGAGGTCGATTCGGCGATCATCTCCTTGCGCTCTTCGAGCGAGAACATGGCCTCGGACTTCTGCGGGTTGCGGATGGCCGCCACCAACACGGTGTCGAAGAGCGACGAGGCCCTCTCGATCACGTCGAGGTGCCCGTTGTGGATCGGGTCAAACGATCCGGGGACAAGGCACTTCCTCATGATCAAGCCTCTGCTTCTTCTGCGGGTTGCTCAGTCTGCTCGGTTTGCTCGGTTTGATCGGTTTGATCGGTTTGCTCGGTTTGCTCGGGTTGCTGTGGTGGAGCGGGGGTCAGCATCGTGACGACGGTGCCGCCGTAGCGTTGGGCGCGCAGCACTTCCCAGCCCTCGATGTCGGCCATGGGACCGCCGGTCTCGACCACGGCGCACGCCACGCTGGGGGGCAGGGAGGCAAAGAGTTGGGGCCACTGCGACCATT
>JAYSTV010000632.1:0-2051 GCA_043719425.1 Acidimicrobiia bacterium
TCGTCTAGCGGCCTAGGACACCACCCTTTCAAGGTGGCGGCACGGGTTCGAATCCCGTTGGGGGTGCTCAACAACGAGCGAATACGAAGCAAACACTGGGTCCCGTGGTGCAGTTGGAGTGCACGCCGGCCTGTCAAGCCGGAGGCCGCGGGTTCAAGTCCCGTCGGGACCGCCAAGTACCAGTGATCATGGTTCAGTAGCTCAGTCGGCAGAGCACACGCCTGAAAAGCGTGGGGTCCGGGGATCGACGCCCCGCTGAACCACCAGAGCTACGAAGGCACCTTGCCCGCCGGGTGGGGTGCCTTTGCTTTAGGTGCCGAACGGGAAACCGAGGTCGGGTGCCGAGGCCAGGGCAACGAAGGGAATGCCTTCGGCGGCCGCGAGCGCTGCGGCCGTTCCTCCTCGGTCAACGATGGCCAAAATCATGATCGGGTCGGCGCCAAACTCCCGCACCGCTCGGACCGCCTCAAGCGCCGACGTGCCTCTCGTAGCGGTGTCCTCGGTGATGACGACCTTGTCCCCCGGCTGCAGCGCCCCCGCGATCCGTCCGCCCGTGCCGTGATCCTTTTCTTCCTTCCGGATGGAAAACGAGCGCAGCGGACGGCCCCGTACTGCCGAAATGGCCGCCAGCCCAAACGCCACGGGATCAGCGCCCATAGTGAGCCCGCCGATCGCTGTAGCGTCCGCCGGGAGGAGCGGAAGGGCCGCATTGGCCAAAAGCAGCAAACCTTCGCCCCTGCAGGCCGATTGTTTCGAATCCAGGAACCACGTGCTGCGCGCACCCGACTTCAGTACAAAGTCGCCACGACGGACCGAATACGCCTTGAGGTGTTCCACGAGTTCGACGGAGGGCATGTCCCTGACCGTACTGTGTCGATGTGGAGCTTCGAATTTTTACCGAACCCCAACAGGGCGCAACCTACCTCGACATTCTGGCCATGGCCCAGACGGCAGAGGCGCTGGGGTTTACCGGCTTCTTCCGCTCCGATCATTTCCTTCGCATGGGAGGCGGCGACGGTCTCCCCGGGCCGACCGACGCCTGGGTGACACTGTCGGGACTGGCTCGCGAAACGAGCACCATTCGCCTGGGGACTCTCGTGTCATCGGCCACATTCCGTCTGCCCGGCCCATTGGCTATTGCCGTTGCGCAGGCCGATCACATGAGCGGCGGTCGCATTGAATTTGGCCTTGGGGCCGGATGGTTCGACGATGAACATGCCGCGTACGGCATCCCATTTCCCCCGCTCGGCGAGCGGTTCGAGCGCCTTCGCGAGCAGCTCCAAATCATCACTGGCCTCTGGGATTGTCCACCATCTGATCGTTTCAGCTTTCAGGGGAAGCACTATCAACTGACCGACTCACCCGCGCTTCCCAAGCCGTTCCAGGCCCGTATTCCGATCATTATCGGAGGCGGCGGGCCGCAGCGAACGCCCCGCCTGGCCGCCATGTTTGCCAACGAATACAACTCCCCATTCCAGACATTGGCGGCATTCAAAGCGCAGCGAGATAGGGTTGTCGCCGCATGCGAGGTCATCGGTCGGAACCCGAACTCGCTCGTATTCTCGGCGGCGCTAACGGTGTGCTGTGGATCCCGAGTAGCAGATTTCAAACGGCGAGCCGCCACGCTGAAACGAGAACCCGAGGAATTGAGGGAGAACGGCGCGGCCGGGATACCTCGGCAGGTGGCCGAAACGCTACGGGCGTGGTCCGACGCCGGTGCCAGCCGGATCTACCTCCAGATGCTCGACATTCATGATCTCGAGCAGCTTCAGGTGATAGCCGACGAGGTTGTCCCGCTGCTCAGCTAATTGACAATTAAGGAAACTCCTACCTCGCCGACTCAGGGTGATAAGCCCGGACCGGGTAAGCTCGCGACATGACCGATACCCAACCGAAGAAGCGTGGACCAAAGTCCGTTACCCCGGAGCACAAGGCCGCAATGGCGGTCGGGCGAACCGAAAGTCGCTCGGTACGGCTCTATCTCGAGGCGATGTCCGCCAATCGTCCCAAGCGCGGACGCAAACGTACTGCCGAATCAATTTCTAAGCGGC
>JAYSTV010000633.1:0-2050 GCA_043719425.1 Acidimicrobiia bacterium
CCAGTCGACATCAATCGCCGCAGCCGCTTTGCCGGACGACGTTCATCGGACCGACCCGCCGGACCCGACACGGCGTCAAAGACCGAAGCTGACACGGCAGTGTGGAGCACTACCGACGAGCTCGGGACCAACGTCATCCCGGATCCGAAGAGGGCCCGCTTCGCCAAACCGGCCAAACCGACCAAACCGGAGAAGCCGGCCAAAGCGGAGAAGCCCGCCAACGCGCCGAAGACCCCGAAAGCACCGAAAGCCCCGAAAGCCGCCAGAATCACCAAGGAACCGGTCAGGGTCGAGGACATCACCGGCGTCGAGGCGCCGACCAGGAAAGCGGCCGGCAGCGGGTTCTTCGCCAAGAAGTTACCTACAGAGGTCGGCGAAGCCCGCGAGACGCCGAAGGTGCTTCGCATCGCAGCTCTCGTGTCGCTCCTCGTTGGGGTTGGCCTGTTTGGGTACACGGTCGTGAACGGTCGGAGATCGACCCCCTCCCAGCCCGCAATCACCGTGGCCCCGGCTGTAGTTACCACCATTGCTCCCGTCACCGGCAGCGAGGGTGTTCCGGTCGTTCAACCGGCCGACGATCCGATCTTCGGCTCGCCCGAACCTGTCGCCGAAGTTCCGGCCGACGATGGTCTTGCCTTCGACACGGCCGCCAGTTTCGGCTGACGGCCCTCCTTCGAACCCTTCGTGACCTTCGTCACAAAGGATGAATGATGGTTCAGTTCCGCGCGGCGCGCGCCGATACCTTCATCATGGTGTTGTTGCACGGGCCGGGGCCACGAAACGCGCCGATCAGGCCGAGATCGTCCGGCGGGGCGCCGCGCCGACCGCAGCCAAACCCGGGCGTGGCCACGTTTCGTCGACGCCGCCAGATTGCCCTCCTGTCGCTAGTCACGATTGGCCTTGGGCCGTGGCTGCTGTCTCCCAAAAATGCCGCTGATGCGGCAGCTGCGCCCGAGCCGATTCGAGCTGCGGCGGCGACCAAGTCCGACCCCGTCCGCGTTGGCGCCGGCAACCTCAAAACCGCCGCCCGGCCAGTTGTGGCGTCGGTGATCTCTTCCGCCGGCAAGGTCCCGGTCCGCACGGCCACCGCCGAGTCGCTCGCCGCCAACCCCCGCCTGACGCTCAGCGACAACGCCCGAGCCGACCTGTTGGCTGGCCTTGTCGACAGCCGACTGATCGCCCTCCTTGGCCAGGCGCTCGAGAAGCATCGGCTCGAAGTCACCGTCTTCTCGACCGGCCACAGCCGCATGGTGAAGGGCACCACCAAAATCTCGAACCATGTCGACGGCCGAGCCACCGACATTGTCACGGTCGATGGCACCGAAGTTTCGCCCACCAATGCCGCCGCCCGCGGCCTGATCGACGAGCTGTTCGCCACGGACTTCGCCATTCGTCCGACCGAACTCGGCGGACCTTGGGACGTCGACGGACCGGAGGGCGTCGGCTTCACCGACGCGGGCCACAGCTCCCACCTCCACATCGGCTACGACACGTAATAGACGGTCCGGCGACCAGAAAGGCAGAGCCCACCTCCACATCGGCTACGACACGTAAGCGACGGTCCGGCGACCAGCCCGCGGCCCTCGCCGCTAGCCGATTGAGCCTTCCATCTGCAGCTCAACCAGGCGGCTCCATTCAACGGCGAATTCCATCGGCAGCGTCCGGGTGACCGGTTCCATGAAGCCGTTGACGATCATCGCTGTGGCCTGCTCCTTGGAGAGTCCTCGCGACTGCAGATAGAAGAGCTGATCGTCGCCCACCTTCGACACGGTCGCCTCGTGGCCGATTTCGGCCTGGAGGACACCCGGATTGCGCTCGATGTAGGGGTAGGTGTCCGAGCGGGACTCATCGTCGAGGATGAGCGCATCGCACTGCACGTGGGACTTCACGTGCTCCGCTCCTTCTTCAACCCGGACGAGACCCCGATATGACGTGCGTCCGCCGTCTTTGGAGATCGATTTCGAGATGACCTGCGAGGTGGTCTCCGGCGCCGCGTGGACCATCTTGGCCCCGGTGTCTTGGTGCTGACCGGCGCCGGCGTAGGCCACCG
>JAYSTV010000634.1:0-2048 GCA_043719425.1 Acidimicrobiia bacterium
CCGTCCGGCGAGTTTGGTCGCTGGCGCTTGCGGGCGAGGGTCAGAGATCAAACATCAGCGACGGCGGTAACCTTGGCGCGTGCTCTGGACGCTGCTGAAGGTGGTCATCGCCATCGGCGCGGGATACATGATCTTCCGGATTGGCTACGTGATGACTCGGGGGATTGCCATGCCGATCCCGGCGCCGCCGCCCGACGGTGAGCTGCGTCGAGTGAACATGCGCTTTCGCTGCCCATCCTGTGGCACTGAGATCCGGATGACGAAGACCGACATCGTCGACCCAGTCCCACCTCGGCATTGCATGGATGAGATGGACTTGATCGCGGTGGATGGCGAGGCCGTCGAAGCGTGAGTGGACGGGGCATTCCGACCACGATGGGGCAGAGCGAGGCCGTCGAAGCGTGAGTGGACGGGGCATTCCGACGACGATGCGTCTGTGGGCCCGATTCGGGACATGCTCGGCGACAATTTCTGCAGCCAGTTTGTCGGGTCGCCAACCAAGGTCCTCGACAGCCTTCGCTTCCTCGAAGCACTCGGGATCAGCCGGGTCCAGGTCACCGAGTTCCTCCCCGGTTCGATCAACGCCCTCGCCGACGCCCTCGGGTAGTTCTCCCCAGACTGTGGACAACGCTGGGGACGAATCACAGCCATGTAAGTCGGACGACCTACCGCTGACCCAAAATGTCGCGGCGATCAACGGTCCGACGCGCCACAATCGGCAATGCCGCTGATCGACTGCTGGCCACTTGTCGGGCTTCGAATCGCCTCGCCAGCACTCGAACTTCGGGTGCCCGAAGACGCCGGTCTCGCCGTGCTCTGCGAGCTGGCGGCCGCCGGAATCCATCCGCCCGACGCGATTGCCGTTCTCGGTCTCATGGACGGATCTCATGTCGCCGGTGTTCGGACGGAGTTTTCTGCAACACCGCTGGCGAGGTCGGGCGGAGTTCCGACCTGATCAGTTCGACCTGAATTTCTCGGTGTTGATCGACGGGACGATCGCTGGTTCGCAAAGCCTGCACCGTTGGCCGGGTCCGCCACGTTTGAGACGGGTTCGTGGCTCGGCCGTGCCCATCAGGGCGGAACTATCGCCAAGTCGATGCGCACGACCGCTGTGGCATTCGCCTTCGACCACCTCGCCGCCGACGTGATCACTCGCACGGCCTTTGTGGACAACGTCGCATCACACTTAGCGTGGACGACCGTGACAACACCGCGCATAGGCATGTGCTTTGACCGAACGTTCCCGGCGGCTGCTGTCTTCGAGTTCGCCGAGGACCTCGAACGCCAGCATGTCGACGAGCTGTGGATCATCGAAGACTGCTTCTACACCGCCGGTATCTCGCTCGCCGCGAGTGCGCTGGCCCGAACGGAACGACTCACGGTTGGTCTCGGCATCCTTCCCGCCGTCGCTCGAACGGCGGCGATTACGGCGATGGAAATCGCCACCCTCGCGGCACTTGCGCCGGGTCGGGTGATCGCCGGCATTGGCCACGGCGTGCAGGAGTGGATGGCCCAGATGGGCGTCCGTCCGGCGTCTCCGCTCACTGCACTCGACGAAGTGATCTACACAGTCAAACGACTTCTCGGCGGCGAGGAAGTGAGCTTCGAGGGCCGTCACGTGTTCTTGGACCGCGTCCGTCTCGACGCGCCGCCCCAGGTCGTGCCGCCTATTCTCGCCGGCGTTCGCGGTCGGAAATCGCTGGCCATGGCTGGACGGGTGGCCGACGGCCTTGTGCTCGCCGAAGGTACAGGGCCGATCGCTTTGCGAGCTGCCCTGACCCAGGCCGGTGCTCCGTCGGGCTTCAACGTCACCGTCTTTGGTGCGCTCTCGGTCATGCCGTCGCGCCACGATGCCCGTCGCGTGATGACGCCCGTGGTGGCGGGACTCGTTGAAGCAAGCGTTCCTGGACTCATGGTGCTGCCGTACTTCGACGAGATGGCGAAACTGGTGGCGGCCGATGGTCCGAACGGGTTGATGGCGATGCCCGATGACTGGTGGCACCAGATTGGACCGATCGGCACGCTCGACGACGCCGTGGCCCACGTGG
>JAYSTV010000635.1:0-2045 GCA_043719425.1 Acidimicrobiia bacterium
TCCGGGCACCCCCTATACCGTCGCCGTGCCGAGCGATTCCGAGACGCTGCTTCCGGATTTCGGTCCCGACGCGACGGTCGTGTCGGTCGCTGTTTCTGATGTTGGTGAGCTGTTGGCTTCAGCCGGTCTGCGGTTAACCACGATGGGGCGTGAACCCGCCGAAGACCGTGCGTTCTTTCGGTTTGCGGCCGCCGCCGGTTTCGCAGCTGCCACGATGGTTGGGTGAATCGGCCCTCCAACACACGCCGAACACGCCGAACACGGCGGTCGCGGCGAACACCGTGGCCGCGGAGGTCGCCGTGAGTCGGATTGAACGGCTGATCAATCTCACCGCCGCCCTGCTTTCGGCCGAACGGCCGTTGCGGTCCGAAGAGCTGCGGGAGCGGATCGGGGGCTACCCTGAGGAGAAGGCGTCATTTCGTCGTCAGTTCGAACGAGACAAAGACGCGCTCCGCGAGCTCGGCTTGCCCCTGGAGACCATCGTGGAGCGCCGCGGTGGCGAAGATATCGTGGCCTACCGCGTCAATGCCGACGAGTACTACGTGCGGGATCCAGGACTCGAACCCGACGAACTTTCGGCCCTGCACCTCGCCTCACGGCTCGTGGAGATCGATGGTCTCGATACCGGCTCGGGGCTCTGGAAACTGAGCGCCGCGCACACCCAGCGGAGGTCGCGCCGCCCGATCCCGGTCATCTCGATTGGTGAGCCAGTCGAACCCGATTCTCACGGCACCCTGAGCATGGCTGCGTCATTGCCGGCCGACGAGCGACTCACTGAACTCTTTGCCGTGATCGCGGCCGGCTCCTCGGTGGCGTTTTCATACCGAGGAGAAGCTCGCCGCGTTCAGCCTCGGCGGCTCTCGTTCTCCCGCGCCCATTGGTATCTGATCGCCTATGACTTCGCCCGCGCCGACGATCGGTCATTTCGCCTTGATCGCATGGAAGGCCCGCTCCACCGGGGGGAGTCTGTGGCCGTTCCCGCATCGGCCCTGCGCCCGGCCGCCTTCTCCCGTCCATGGGAGCTCGGGACACCGGGGGAGGAGTATCTCGCCACCGTCGTGGTCGACGCCGCCCAGGCGCCATGGGCAGTCCGTCACGTCGGCGCCGCGGCGGTCGCGGCAACCAGGTTCGACGGCGCCGTCGAACTTTCGCTCACGGTGCGAAACACCCCGGCGCTCCTGAACTTTGTGCTCGGGTTTCTCGACCACGCGGAGCTGCTTTCGCCGCCGGCGGTTCGAGCCGAACTTGTGGCCTGGATCCGGGCCGCGGCCCTGCGTGGTTCCAACGTGGTTCCCACCTGATGGCCGCCGAAGATCGACTCAAGCGAATCCTGGCTATGGTCCCGTGGATCGTGGCGCACGACGGGCCAACGGTCGAAGAAACCTGCGTTCGATTCGGCTGCACGCCACCCGAATTGATGCGTGACATCGAGTTGCTTTACCTGTGCGGTCTCTACCCCTACACCCCGGACCTTCTGATCGAAGCGTCCGTCGCCGACGGCCGGGTCTACGTGGAGTATGCGGACTACTTCAGTCGCCCGCTCCGCCTCACCCCCGGCGAAGGCCTTGGCCTGGTGGCGGCAGCATCGACTCTGCTCGCCGCGCCGGGGACCGATCCGAACGGTCCGCTCGCCCGTGGACTGGCGAAACTAGCGGCCGCTCTCGGCGGAGAAGACACGACGTTTGACGGAACCATCGACGTGGAACTGGGCGCCACCGATCCGCACATCCTTTCGTTGTTGCGCGCCGCCGTGGACGCCAGCACACAGGCCATGATCCGGTACTACTCCTTCGGTCGCGACGACGTCGACGAGCGGTTGATCGAACCGGTCAGCGTGTTCCGATCGGTTGGCGAATGGTATGTGCACGCATGGTGTCATCGTGCCCGAGATGAGCGAACGTTTCGCGTCGACCGAATCGAAACCGCCGTCGCCATCGACCATCGTCGAACCGGGCCGGCGATTGTTCCGAGCACGACCCTGTTCGTCCGTCGTCCGGAGTCCGGTTCGGTCGTGCTCGCTCTCCACCACGAGGCCCGTTGGGTGG
>JAYSTV010000636.1:0-2044 GCA_043719425.1 Acidimicrobiia bacterium
GGAACGTCTTCAGTGGGCGGAGCGAGCGACGGATACATCGCTACAGCTTCGGCGTCCGGCCGACGGTGGATGCACTCGACCCTGGCGCGCCAACACGTAGACGGCCACCACGTCGTCCAGCGAAAGTGCGTCGGTATCGAACCCAGTCATCGTCGCCACACCGCGCCGGAACTGGTCCTCACCGACATCGGCCACGATGCGGTTGACCTTGCTCGAACTAAGGCTCAATCTCGACCATCATCACCTTTCAGCGTACGGCTTAGGGCTACGAGGTGTCGGTCACCGAAATGGGCGGCCGCCCATGTCCGACCTTCTGCGAACTCGGCCGACAGACAGGAAGCGAGCCGACATCCTGCAGGTCCCGTTCGAACAGCGCGGGCTACCGATCAACTCGACCTGAGAAGTTCTTCGGCGGTGACCGTCGGCGTGGCCTTCATAGCTACTCGTTGATCGCCTTCACGAAAGCTTCGTCAGTGTGCCCGAGACGTTCCTGGACGACTTTGGGATGGATCCCAGCCATCAACGCGCTCGTGGCCATCGTCTGGCGCAGATCATGTAATCGGATCGCCGGAACACCTGCCCGTTCACTCGCACGACCAAACATCGTACGAAGTCGCTGCGGGTGATAAGGCCGTCCGAACTCGTCGGCAAACACCGCATCGTCAGGGCCTGCTGCAACGAGCGCCAATGCCGCACGCTCCGCCGCCTGGCGATCACGATGCGCCCGAACCTGCACCGCGACGTCTCCGGCGAGTTGCACCACCCGACGGAATGTCAAGTCCCGGTACCCGTTTTACGGTTGGGTTCCGGTACCTGCTTTACACCTCGTTGGGGGTTGCTAGGCGGCGTTGATCCGGCGGGCACGGCCGCCGGGGTTGGCAAGGGCGCCGTGTTCACGGGTTCGGTCATGGCGGGCGGGGTGGGAACGGATGAGGTGTTTCCCGACACTGATCTCGATCGTGTCACCAACAACGGCGACTTGGACCTGTCGGCGCTTGTACATGGCGCCGGCGTAGTAGTTCTCCCCGGCGAAGCACACGTTCCCTGACGAGTCCACCTTGCGGGTCACTGACACCAGCGTCGCCGACGGGCGTGCCGGCTCGACGGGCGGTAAAGGTCGAGGCTTGGTTTGGCGGTTCAACGCTGCTGCTTGTTTCGCCGGTGCGTGCTTGCGGGCGTGAGTCCGAACCAGGACGCCGTCGTGGTAGATCTGCACGAGTTTGCGGTCCATGACCAACACCACATCCAAACCAACATGAGGCTGACCGACGAAATACAACGCCGCACCAAACGACACCGTGCCTTTGCGCGACACCCGCCGGGTCGCCCCGGCCGGCATCAACGCTGCCGGGTCGGCATCGGCAACCGTCGGTTTCGGCCGAGGATTCTCCGCCGTGATGGCCCGCAGTTCGAACCGCCTGATTGGTGGCACGTGCCCGATCGATTGATGCGGCCGGTCTTCGTTGTAGGTGACTACCCAGGCGTCGAGTTGGGCTTGCGCATCAGCGATGTCATCGAAGACTTTGCCGGTGAGGAAACGTTCACGCATCGTGCGATGCCACCGCTCAATCTTGCCGGTCGTCGTCGGCGATCTCGGCGCGGTGAGCCGGTGTTTGATGCCGTTCTCCCTACAAATACGGTCAAACAGGACCTCACCCGACCCGGGACCGAACCGTCCCGTGAACACTTTCCCGTTGTCCGTCAAGATCTCCTCAGGCATACCATAGGTACACATAGCTTTCACGAGACCATCGCATGTCGGCCTTGCTGTGGCCCGCTCCACCACATGTGCACTTACGATAAATCTTGAGTGGTCGTCGATCCCTGACACGATTTTCGCTTCCGAGCCGTCCGCCAGTTTCACACCGCCGACGATGTCCATCTGCCACAGTTCCATCGCACGTGACCGTTCCCAACGGATGTAATCCTCACGCCTACGTTTCCGCGCGACCGGGACCACCAGATTGTGGCGGACCAAACACCGATACACCGACGAACGACCCGGCAACGGCGTCACCTTCTCGTCGCGTAACCGGTTCACGAT
>JAYSTV010000637.1:0-2041 GCA_043719425.1 Acidimicrobiia bacterium
CTCGGCCAGTAGTTCGGGCGGCAGGGCCTTTCCGGCGACAATCCGGAACTTCCCGGAGTGAGCCTTAAGCGCGCGTACGGTTGCGACCAACACCGCGGCATCTGGGACGAGGCCCGAGTTGCGGCACTTGATATTGAAGAACCGCTCCGCTCCCATGTCGGCGCCGAAGCCCGCTTCGGTGATGAGGTATTCCCCGGCGTGGATGCCGATCATGTCGCCGACGATCGAAGAGTTGCCGTGAGCGATATTGCCGAACGGTCCGGCGTGCACGATGACGGGCGTGTTCTCCAGCGTCTGCAACAGGTTCGGTTTGAGTGCGTCACGCATGATGACCGCCATGGATCCGGCGCCGTGCAGCTGTTCAGCGGTGACGGGGTCGCCGGTCTTCGTGTATCCGACGACGATTCGCCCGAGGCGGGCGCGCATGTCTTTCTGCGATGTGGCCAAGGCCAAGATCGCCATGACCTCGGACGCTGCGGTGATGTCGAAACCGCTTTGCCGAACGACGCCGTCCTCGGCCGTACCCATGCCGATCACGAGGTTGCGGAGCGAACGATCGTTCACGTCCATCACACGACGCCACGTGATGTTGTTGAGATCAAGGCCCAGCTCGTTGCCCTGGTGGAGGTGATTGTCGACCATCGCCGACAAAAGGTTGTGGGCCGCGGTCACGGCATGGAAATCGCCGGTGAGGTGCAAGTTGAGCAACTCCATCGGAATGACCTGGCTATACCCTCCACCGGCGGCGCCACCCTTGATGCCGAAGGTCGGACCCATCGACGGCTGTCGGAGACTGATGACCGCCTTCTTGCCGATGTGTTTCATGGCCTGGCCGAGCCCCACCGTCGTGGTGGTCTTGCCCTCACCGAGCGGCGTCGGGGTGATGGCCGTGACCACCACGTACTTTGCCTTCGGCCGATCCTTGAGTTCGTCGACGGCGTCGAGGGAGATCTTGGCCAACTCGCGTCCGTAAGGCTCCAGCAAATGTTCCCCGATTCCCATCTGTGCGGCGATATCGGTAAGGGGCATCGCCCTTCCCGCGCGGGCGATGGCAAGGTCTGACGGGAACGACATGGAAGCTCCTTGGAGGGGTCGACGGCGGATCGGTTTCGAGTTGCGGACATCGTTCCACAATGTGGACCGGTCCCGCATGGTGGACAACATTGATGAGACCTATACGATGTCAACCGTACCGAACCCTCGAGGGAGCAACAGGATATGAAGGCCACAACCGGATCCCGCCCGTCGCACCGGGGCATCAAGTCCTCGCCCCTGCCCCGCCTCACCACTCCCCTGGTTCGGGAGAACGGCTCGCTACGAGCCGCCAGCTGGGACGAGGCGATCGACCGAGCCGCCCGGGGCTTCGCCGAGACCAAAACGGCTCACGGCCGCAACGCCTTCGGCCTCTTCTCGTGCTCCAAGTCGACGAACGAGATGAACTACCTGGCTCAGAAATTCGCCCGGTCGGTCATCGGTACCAACAACATCGACTCGTGTAACCGCACCTGACACGCTCCGTCCGTGGTCGGTCTGGCCACCGTGTTCGGAGCAGGCGGCGGAACATCGAGTTACGCCGAAATTGAAGCAACCGATGTCATCGTCCTCTGGGGTTCCAATGCCCGCGCCGCGCACCCGATCTTCTTCCAGCATGTCCTCAAGGCGATCAACAACGGGGCCAAGCTCATCGTCGTCGATCCCCGTCGCACCGAAACCGCGCAGTGGGCGGATCTGTGGTGCGGCCTCAACGTCGGCACCGACATAGCGCTGTCGAACACCATCGCTCGCGAGATCATTCACGCCGGCCTGGCCAATCGGGCGTTCATCGAAGGTTCCACCAGCGACTACGAGACCTACGCCGCATCGGTCGAACCGTGGACCCTTGCTCATGGCTCCGACGTCACCGGCATTCCCATCGATGCCATCCGTCAGTTGGCCCATACCTACGCCCGTGCCGACCGAGCGCAGCTGTGTTGGACCCTGGGCATCACCGAGCACCACAACGGCGTCGACAACGTCTTGTCGCTCATCAACCTGGCGCTGC
>JAYSTV010000638.1:0-11830 GCA_043719425.1 Acidimicrobiia bacterium
ACCGAGACGGCAGCGCTCCGAGCACCGTCCTGGAAGAACGAGGTCACCGCTCGCTCGGTGGAGTACGGCTTCGGCTACGAGCCTGGCGCCTACATCAGCCTCATCTCCCCGACTCCGCTGTTGATGATCGTCGCCGTCAAGGACCACCTTGCGGTCTCCGACCTCGCCATCGCCGCCTATGAACGAGCGCTCGAACCGAAGCGCCTCGTGCTCCTGCCGGGAGGGCACTTCGATGCCTACGTGAACGAGTTCGACCTCTCGGCCGATCCCGCGTGCGAGTGGTTCCGCACCCACCTCGGCCACGCGTGAGTGCGCCAGTGACCACCGAACGACCTGGGGTCCGCGTCGTGGACTCTCCTGGCGTGCGACGGATCACCGTCGATCACCCGCCGATCAATCTGTTCGATGCCACGCTCGGGGCGAGTCTGGGCGCGGCGCTTCGCGAGGTTTCCGCCGATCCAACGGTTGGCGTCGTGGTCATCGACTCCGCCGATCCCGACTTCTTCATCCCCCACGCCGACGTCGTCGGGTTGGCCGCCCGTGGTGCCGATCCGGCCGGACCGGTGCCGGAAACGGTGGGTACCGGACAGGGTTTCGCCCTCTTCATCCGAAGCATGCCCCAGCTCACCATTTGCGCCATTGCCGGACGGGTGGGCGGTGGAGGCGCCGAGTTCTCCGCCGCCTGCGACATTCGGTACGGAGTCGTTGATCGATTCCTCCTCTGCCAGCCCGAGATCGCCGTCGGTCTGTTGCCAATCGGGCTGGGCGCCACGCAAATGCTTCCTCGACTCGTGGGGCGCGGACGGTCACTCGAAATCATCGTCGGTGGCGGCGACATCGACGCTGCGACCGCCGAGCGCTGGGGATGGCTCAATCGTGCCTTTGCGACAACGGAGGACATGACCTCGTTCGTCGATCGACTCGTCGCTCGTGTATCCACCTTTCCGCCCGGGTTGGTGGCGACCGCGAAACAGCTTGTTGGCCATGCCGATGCCGACCCGACACCCGGGCTCCTGGAGGAGACCCGCGCCTTCGGCTCACTTCTTCGGAGCACGGACGCGCAAGCCCGGATGCGTGCCTTCCTCGAATCGGGAGGGCAGGAACGCAACGGCGAGATCAACCTGCAAACCACCATCGACAAAATCGCCGACCTGGTGGCGAGCGGTCCGAAGGTGCCCGGACGATGAGTTGCTACCCCTAGCGGGCCCGTCGAAGCTGCTGGCGGTCGACGATACGAAGGTTCCACCTGTCCTCATACAGGGGCACATCCGCGGCGACGCCGCCAGCTCCGGCAACGGCTTCAACGATTCCGGTCGCAATGGCGATGGCCGCGGCCTGGCCGGGACACTCGTGCGGCCCCGCGCCAGAGGCCAAACCGCCGCCGGTTAGCGGAACGACCGCGATGTCCCCCATCGCAGAGATCCGCCGAGTGGCGGCGCCGAAACTTCGGAGCGGGCCGAAACGTTTCGCCGGTAACTTGAGAGCATGACCACCGAGGCGACCGACATCGCCCGTCTTGGTGCTGCACTATCGAACGAAGCATGCGTCGAAATCCTCTGCGCGCTTATGACTGGAACGGCACCAACATCCACGAGCACTTGAGCTCACCGCTCGTGGACGCTCCGTCTTCATCAACAACCTTGGAATCGAGTGGCCATGACCATGCACGATCACCCCACACGGGCCGAACTCCGGACACAGTTTCACGCCATGCACGAATGGGGAATGTTTCTGATTCCGAATCCTTGGGATGTCGGGTCGGCCTTGCTGCTCCAACACTTGGGCTTTGTGGCGCTGGCCACAACGAGTTCCGGCCTCGCCGCCAGCATGGGCCGGGTCGATGGAACGGTCACCCTCGACGAACTCGAAACCCATGTTGCCGCGCTCACCGCAGCGGTCGCGATCCCCGTCAACGTCGACGCCGAACGTTGCTATGCGGAATCGACCGACGAGATCACCGCAACCATCGACCGCCTCGCAGAGGCCGGCGCGGCGGGTGTTTCGATCGAAGACTGGAATCCCTCGACGAACGCCATCGACCCGCTGGGCACGGCGACCGAACGGGTTGGAGCAGCGGCCGAGGCCTGCCGTCGACACGGCATCGTGCTCACCGGACGAGCCGAGAATCATCTTCACGGCGAGGTCGACCTCGACGACACCATCACTCGTCTGCGCGCATACCGTGATGCCGGGGCCGATGTTGTCTACGCACCGGCCGCACACTCGCCGGCCGAGGTGGGACGCATCGTTCGCGAGTGTGCTCTCCCCGTGAACGTTCTGGCTATTTCCGGCGCACCGTCGGTAGCCGTTCTTGCCGAACTAGGCGTGCGTCGGGTCTCGACCGGAGGGGCTCTGGCGTGGGCGGCCTACGGCGCACTGGTTAACGCCGCCACCGAACTGCGTGACCAGGGCACGAACACATTCCTGGCGACCGCACTCCCGGCCAAGGTTCGCGCGGAGGCGTTCCGTCGCTGACCGGCCCACACCATGTTCGTGCGCTCAGTCGCTCCCGGAGCGACTGAGATACCGATGAAGCATCCGCTACGCCCCATGCCCAGCCGCGGTCACGGCTGCCGTGAGACCCGATGCTCCGGTTCTAGGACGATGACATCGGACGTATCCACAGCGGCATTCGTACCATCAGCGCACCGACCTCGCCATTGACGCGTCAGTCCGCGAACTCCTCGGTGTCGATAGTCCGCTGCGCGGCCGGCGCATAGCGCGGACCGGCCACCGTCGACCGATTAATCAGTGCACTTAGCTTTACGCACAGATCGGCCGACGGACGCCAGTCGGACCGTCCGATGTTCTCTTCAAGGTGATCGATGTTCGACGTGCCCGGGATCGCGACCACGTGATCACCCTGGGCCAGCACCCATGCAAGCGAGAGCTGGGCCGGGGTAACCCCGGCACCCTCGGCCAGTTCCATGAATCCATCGACGAGCGTTCGGTTGGCAGGCCAGTTCTCGCCCATGAAGCGCGGCATCGACTTGCGGAGATCCGTATCGGGAAGATCGGCCGGGTCCTGCACACCGTTGCTCAGCATGCCCCGGGCGACCGGGGAGAAGGCGACGAACGTGATGCCAAGCTCACGGCACGTTTCGAGCACGGCAATCTCGGGATTGCGGGTGGCGAGCGAATACTCCGTCTGCACGGCCGAAATCGGATGAACTGCGTGAGCCGCCCGAATGGTCGCGGCCGACATCTCCGAGAGGCCAATGCCACCGATTTTGCCGTCGGCGACGAGTTCGCCGAGAGCGCCAATCGACTCTTCAATCGGCACCGTGAAGTCGCGTCGATGGAGATAGTACAGATCGATGTGGTCGGTCTGCAGCACCCGGAGGCTTTCATCGCAGGCGCCGGTGATCACCTCGGGCCGGCAATCGATCCGTCGAGCCTTGCCCTCAACGAAGATCCCCGTCTTCGAGGCCAGGAAGAACTCCGAGCGGCGATCGCGCAGCGCCTCGCCGATCAGTTCCTCGTTGGCCCCGATGCCATAGATACGCGCGGTGTCTAGGTGGTTGTACCCGAGGTCGAGAGCTCGGTGGAGAAGCTTCGCGCCATCCTCAGGCGAGGGAGGCGTTCCATACGCCCAACTGAGCGACATGCACCCGAGCCCCACGGGATTGACAGCTCGACCATTGATCGAGCGAGACGACAGCGACAGAGGAAAAGGCACCGGACGACCGTACGTGATTCACAGCACCGTTGTCGTACCGAGAGTTCCGGTTCAAGCTTCAAAACTCTGGACGCGTGTCGGTAAACATGTCATCGCCATCGCCGAACTCACGCTCTGACTACGGCGCGTCGCGGCCCAACAGGGCGAGCAACTCCTGCGGCCGCCCGGCGATGATGCCATTGGGCTTTTGCGCCAACAGCGTTTGGTAGGAGTCCCGGTTGTCGGTGGTGAAGTCCGACGGCCACACCCAGATGGCGATGCCATCAGCGGCCGCTTTGGTCCGCAGGGCCTCGGTGAAGATCGGTAGTCCCTGCAACTCGGGCGGTACTTGGATGACCGCGGTTTTTGGCGGAACAACCCCGCCGATGACGTACCGGGTCAGCACACCGAAGCCCGGTGACGTCGCGACGTTCGGTGCGGCCTTGGCAAACACGTCGATCGTCGCGTCATCGAAGCTCACGACCACGAATCGATCAGGTAAATCATCAGCACGCAGACGTTTAGCCAGCGCTTCCGCGACGGGTACTCCCCCACCGGGTCCGTCGGCTTTGATCTCGATGTCGATCACTGCATCGCGATGAAGGGCGAGGATGTCATCGAGGGTGGCAATCCGAAAGTCATCGGCTGCACTGGCGTCCGGCGGCGCGCTCCGGCCGAGGCGTACGCCGCGAAACGTCGGTGTCCCGTCGACCTTCCGGCAGTCCCAACAACCGGGCCGGAACCAATAGGCGTTGTCGAGCCCGGCGAGCTGCTTCGCCGTTCGGGCGGCCACCGGACCGAGTTCGTTGGTCGTGCGATCCACGTCGGGATCGTGCTGAACGACGAGCACACCGTCACCCGAGAGCCGCACATCGAGTTCAAGCACATCAACACCGAGCTTGATCGCGCGATCAAAGGCGAAGGGCGTGCTGTGAGGAGCCTCAAGGTCCCCGCCAGCATGCGCGATCACGAGCGGGGCGGTCTCGCCGCGTTGCAGCGCATCACGCAAGCGCCCGGTGGCACCGGGCCACTTCGACGGAACCACAACCGACCCAATTGCCGGGTTTGCCCCACCCGCGGTTGGGAGCCGTTTGGCGATCCACGCCAGCACATCGGTGAGCGACGTGAGCGCCACATCGGCGTGGCCGGCCCCGGGGTACACGGTTCGCTCAACGGTGGTTCCCTTCACCTGAAGCGCCTTCTGCAAAACCGCCGATGTTTCCACCGGGACCAACTCATCGTCGGCGCCGTGAATTATGAGCACCGGCGCGGCGATACGTGAGGTTCCCGGCTGGTTCGCATCGAGCGCCGTCAGCCACGCTTCGGGAACGGGCGATGCGAGCCGGATCGTGTCGCGGGAGGCGGCACTGTTCACCGTCGACGAGCACTCCGTGTCGAGTCGCTTCGCCAGCGCCAGACCGCGAGCGGTGAACACGTCGGCCAGACGGAGGGACGGGTTGATGGCTCGCAATCCTTCGGCCACGAGCAGGGCGTACCCGCGGTCAGGCGTCGGCTCGATCGTGGCGAGAAGTTCGCGCAGCTGTGACGGCGGAGCGCCGGCGACGACGCCGACGATGTTCAACGACGGCGCGTATGTCGCGGCCTCCTGCGCGGCGAAGAGCGCCGCGTGCCCGCCCTGTGAATGCCCCCAGAGCACAGTCGTGTCAGCCAGGGAAAGACCCTGGATCGACTTCGCCGCGCGGACAATGTCGAGCACCGACCGACCTTCGCTAACACCGTCGAGAAACGGATGAGGTCCTTCGGTTCCGAGCCCCGGGTAGTCGGTGGCGACGACGGCCATACCGGTTTGTGACGCCAGCGTGGCAATCGTGGTTTCCAGCACGCCGACGTTGCGCGATGGCGCACAGCGATCGGCCAATCCCGTTGTGGGGTGGGCGAAGGACAGCACGGGCCAGCCGCCCGGCGGCGCCGCACGGTCCGGAGCGAAGACCAACCCACTGACCACGGTCGGACGGTCGTTGCGGATCTGCGAGTCGTAGAGCACCCGCCACGCCTTCGTGCCGGGCGGGGCCTCGATCGGCACGGACTGCCGCAGTACGCCCGGACCGTCGACTCCGTTCGACGTCGGCACAACATACGGGTCGTTGTCCGCCAATCCCGCATCGGCGACCGTCGTCGTTGCGTTCGGCTCGCGGCCAGGAACGGGCGCAATTGCTTTGAGCGAATCGCCGTCAGGCGCAGTGGCCCGACCGAGTCCGAGTCCGGCCAGAAGCGCGCCGACCGCCACCACCGCACCAACCCTTCGGGCCCGACCGATCGCGACAGTGCGCTGCGGCTCGTTTCCTCGGAGGCTGAGGTGGTGACCGCTCAATGCGGCCAGCATTGGCATCCGGGCCGCTCGACGGCCGGGAACGACCGACGCCAGCAGACCCGTGATGGCGGCCAGAACGGCGAGCGAGGCGACTCCCATCGAGGGCACCGAGAACTTTGTCAGTCCTTCGTCTCGCAACGCCTGGAGCAACGCCCACGCCGAACCAGTGCCGAGCACGACGCCAATGCCAACGGCAAGAAGGGAAATCACCACCGCTTCGCTGCGCAGCATAGAACGCACCTGCACGCGCGACATACCAAGCGTACGTAGTAAACCAATCTCACGAGTTCGCTCGACCACACTGAGCGACAGCGTGATAGCGATCCCGAGCACGGCAATCGTGACAACGAGAACGAGCAGACCCAGGATCAGACTCAACAACTGGTCGAGCGAGTTGGTGATGCGGGCAACGTATTGCTTCGGGTCTTCCACCTTCGCCGTTGGGTACTTCTTCGCCAGCATCGAAATTTCCTCGCGGAGCTTCGGCACATCGGCGCCTCGTTTCGCCGCGAGGTACACAACGAAATCGAACTGGTCGGGAACGGCGCGTTCGTAGTCGGCGTGGGAGATCGCGAAGTCGAAGGCGATGCCCTGTCGAAAGATTGCGTTGATGCGAAACGCCACCGCGGGGCGGCCGGGAAAGCCGAGTTGCACCGTGTCGCCGAAGTTCCAGCCGCGATCGTCGAGTTCGCGTTGCGAGATAGCGATCGTGTTGTTGCCGAGATCCCCGAACGAACCCCGCTCGTTCCCAAAGTCGAGCAACCGATCGGCCGACTTCGGATCAAGCGACGCAATGGGTCGACCTCCGGATCGGCGAACGGCTGACGCGCGCCGCGCCTTTCGTTGCGGACCATCGACGGTGGCAAATCCGTAGCGCAGTCCCGATACCGCTTCGACCTCGGACAACTTGGCGATCTCCGACGCCAACGAAATCGGAAGACCACCGACGCCAAACGCGCCCGAGCGAACCACCAGGTCGCCGCGCAACCCACCGCCAACGGCGGTGCGCAGCGACTGCGAAAGCGATGAGTTCAAAATGACGGCGAAGCACGCGACCGCCGAGCCGAGTGACAGGGCGAGCGCGGTCGCAGCCGTCCGTCGGGGGTTGCGAGTGGCATTGCGGACGGCGAGACCCGAGGTAGTACCAAACACTCGGCCAACCGGCTCGACGAGAAAGCGAGCCAGCGATCCAATGGCCGGCGCCAGTAACACCGACGCGACGAAGAGCAGCCCAACGCCGAGGCCCGTTTTCGACAGGCTCGGCGCCAGCGCCCCGCGGCGCGTGACCCACATCCCGACGGTCAAGACCGACAAACCCGCCAGCGTGCGTCGTAGCAACGGTGGCGGTTCTATTTCGCTGTCACGCATCGCCGCGACGGGCGAGATGCGCGCCGCTCGAAGCGCCGGGGTGATCGCCGCCCCGACCGTGACCAGCATGCCGATGCCAAGACTCCACGCCACCGTGGCCGATCGCACCACAAGAGGGGCCGGCGGAAGATCCACTCCGGTGGCCCGGAGCACGCCCTTCATAAGTTGGGCGAGGCCGATCCCCCCGAGGAGGCCGAGCACCGATCCGGCCACGCTCATCACGACCGCCTCCCCAAGGACGATCAGCGCGATCTGCGATCGGGCCCCACCGACGGCGCGAAGCAACGCCAACTCCCGCGTACGTTGACTGATCGACATCGAGAACGTGTTGGCGATGATGAACGCGCCGACGACCAGGGAGAGCACAGCGAAGATCAACAAGAACGCGGTCACGAAACGCAGACCGCCGGCGACCTGTCCCTCCCGTTCGGCCGTGACTTTGGCCCCGGTGACCGCTTCGACCCCGTCCGGGAGTGTGACGGCAATCGTCCGCTCCAGCGCAGCCGCCGTCACGCCCGGGTCGGCCCGCACGAGCACGGCGTCAATACGCTCCGGTTCTCCGAGCAACCGCTGCGCGTCGGCAGTTGGAAAGAGCACGACCGGCACGGCCCCCGGACTGTCGACGGAACCAAACCGCACAACACCCGACACCCGACCAGGTACCGACCCATCTTTCGTGACGACGCTGACCGCATCGCCGACGGCGATACCTGCTGTCTTTGCCGTGCCGCGGTCGATGACGACGTCGCCCGTGTGTCGCGGCGCCCGCCCGGCAACGAGCGTGAACGGATTGAGACGTTCGTCGCTGATCCAGTTCTCGGCAATCGGCGCGCCGGCCGTGTCGCTGGCCACGTTGGCCGGGGCGATCCCGCTGCTGCTAACGACATAGGCATAGCCACTGATCCGAGGGCGGGCGGCCGCGACCCCGGCAACTCTGGCCATGTCATCAACGAGACGTCCGTCGATCCGACCTCGGAATGTCTCGTTCTGACGCACGACATCGGACTGCTCGCGCACCACGACCGAAACGTTCTGATACGCGTCACTGAACAACGAGCCAAAGCCCGCCTTGACCGTGTCGGTGATCGTCAACGTGGCGGCAATGAAGAGCACGCCGATGAACACCGAAAAGCTCAGAAGGGCGAACCGACCTCGGTTCGATCTGATACCCGCCCACGAAAGTTTGGCAATCGGCCGAACACGTTCACGTTCCGCTTGACCACTCGCCATGGAACGAGGGTACCGTCAGTTGCGTGGCGAGAAGTTCGCCCTCGACGGCGGCCCGGGCCTTGTCGACCGTGCCGACGGCGACGAACAACGGCCGTTGGTCCATCCTCACGTCAGGACGGGCTTTGATAGGCGTGCTGATAATCGCGTCGCGCTTCATCGATCATCGGCACAACGTCACGAGACAAGATCACCCCAGACTTTTCCGCCTGCCGAGCTGCCTCCGTGAACCGCTCGATGAACGTCTCTTCATCGGCGTAGAGCGAGGTGAGCATGTCCGCCCCAAATGGCTCACACGAACCTCGCAACAAGCTGAAAATGTCCGGAGCCAGTGGAATCGCACTGTTCACCGCCGTCGGAGCGACAACCTGCGGAAGGCGGATCCCACCGACGGCAATGCCGTGGGCGTCGCGCACAACCTCCAACGGTTCTCCGGAAAAGTCGATCACCGCTTGACGGGGCGGCTCGTCGCCCCCATTGATCCACTCGTTGAGATGATGCAACGCGGCGTCGTAGACCGGCGTGACATTGATGCGGTTCATCCGCTGGGCCACGGGAAGAACGGCAGCGAACTCTCGCTGGTACTTTTCCGCCCGGACCTCAGCCACCTGAATTGAGCCGTGGCTCGTGCCCGCGATCTCCCAGTACCGGAAGCGGTCGGTGTCGGGCTGGCGCACACTCACGCACGACATCGCTTCGAGCTCCGAATTCACGATCATCACCGGTACGTCAAGGTCGTCGCGAATCAGGTTGGTGCCCACGAGACCAGCGCGCGAACCGGAACCGGAGACGAGGTTGATGTTGACCACCGCGTCGCCAACCTGCAGGGCCGAGCCGGTACCGAAGTAGATCAGCAGCAGGAAAGCATCGAAGGCGCGCTCCCCTTGATGCAGCGCGTTGACATACGTCGCGACGCGCCCCGCCGACTGCGATGCGCCGAGTCCGATGACCTTGCGAACCTCGAGTCCTCCGAGGGGATCAACGCCCCGTTGGTCTCGACCGGCGCCGACGGCACGAGCGATCTGAGAAAAGATGTCGTACGACGCGTCGTCGGTCGGAATACTCAGGGTGTCGTAGCGGTCTGGATCCCACGCCGCAAGACCCTGACTGTTGGTCGCAAAACCATGCACGCCGACTTTCTGCACGGTCGCCCCCACGAACGCGTAGCCACCCTCGAAGTATTCGTCGCTCTCGCCACCGAAGAGCTCGTACCCGGCGGTCACGTTGTTCCAGGACACGACCACGGTGTGATTGAACCGCTCAGGGTCGGCCGGCCGGTAGACGATCAATCTGGTGCGATAGGCAACCGAACCGTTCGGTTTCGCCTCCCAATGACCGTCGCGTCCCCAATCAGTTCCTTCCGCCGGCGCGAAAGTGGTCGCCGCTCCGTCCAGAAAGAACTCTTCGACGACGTACCCGCGGTCGCTCACATCGAACAGCGGACGGCCGAACGGCCATCCGTGCTGGCCTCCAGTGATCGGCCCTTCAACCCGCCGTGGCGTTCGAACGTCGGTCATGTTGCTCCTCTGCAGTCACCAGGCATTGGTCTGCGTGGTGAACCTAGCAAGCAGGATGAGCGAGGTCCCAGACCACTTTCGCTGACCGGATGCTCTCGGACCGGCCAGCCTCCTCCGCCCGCCCCGTGCGTGATCGATGCTGGCGGCGTCGTTTCCGACCTCGGTCGCGAAGTCCCGTTGCGGTTCTACGATGCGTTCATGAAGAGGCTCGTGATCATCGCCCTGCTGAGCATCGCCCTCGCGGTCAGTAATGCGTCGGCGGCGACGAAGTCCCCGTCGAAAGCACTGACAACCGCCACGATCGGATCCAACCAAGCCCGGACCTTCACCGTGGTAGTACCGAAGAGCTACAACCCGACAACACCGGCACCACTCATCGTTGCCCTGCACGGCTACACCTCGTCGGGCCAGCAGGCCCAGGAGTTCTTCGGCCTCCAGGCGCAGGCCGAAAAGCGTGGCTTCATCACCGCGTATCCCGACGGAACCAAAGACGCCAACGGCCAACCGTTCTGGAATGCCACCGATTCCTGTTGCAACTTTGCCCTTCTCCCGATCGATGATTCGGCCTATCTCATTTCGGTGATCAACGACGTGTCGAAGGCATACGCCATCGATCCCAAGCGCGTCTTCTTCATTGGGCACTCAAACGGCGGGTTCATGTCGTATCGCATGGCGTGCGAACACGCCGATCGTATAGCCGCCATCGTGAGCGTGGCGGGCGAAACGTTTGCTGACCCGTCGGCGTGCACGCCCTCGAAACCAGTCAGCGTGCTGCAGGTCCAAGGCTCGACCGATGAGGCCATCGCGTACGCTGGCGGGAAGATTTTCCGAAACCCGTACCCGGGAGCGGAGACCACCGTGAAGACGTGGGCGAAGTACAACCGGTGCGACGCAACTTCGAGGCCCGGAGCGGAGGGCAACCTTGATCTGGTGGCGTCACTTCCGGGCCGAGAGACGGGCACCCAGGCCTTTGCCGGGTGTCTGGCGAAGGTCGGCGTGGGGCTCTGGACGATCAAGAACGGGAAGCACTCCCCCACGTTCACGCCCACGTTCGCGAAAGCGGTCGTCGACTTTTTCCTTGCCCATCCGAAAGCGTGAACGTCAGAGGTCGCCATCCGGCATCGAGGAGGTTCTCCCACTCCGGTCCGTCGCGGGGCGTATAGATGTCGAGGGCCGGAGCATCGAGTCGCCGCTCCGTCGTGATCACCTCAACGAGATGTTCGCCCGCCACCGCATAGCTGTCGTCGAGGAGACGCTGCAGCCGGTCGAGGTCCTCCGGTGTCTCGTGCATTGATCATCCCGTCACGTCGACGAACGGAATGCCCAGCACATTCTCGTCGAGCGTCATCCCCAAGCCGGGCGCATTTGCGTGCGGGCGCAGTACCGAACCCGTGCGTGGTGACGGTCCGGTCACATGACGAACGGTGACCCAGCTGTCGAAGTCGACCGAGTGCACGCGCAGTCGAGCGGGTGTCGACGCATTCATGTGCGCAAACGTGGTGTCCGCCAAATCACAGCCCGATGCGTCTTCGACCGTGACCCCGATTCCGAGCTCAACAGCGGCGTCGCGAATCACTCGCGCCGGCGTGATCCCACCCACGCGCGTGAGCTTCACCGTCACGCCATCGGCCACCCCCAATCGATGGGCCTCGAGTAGGGCGGGCAGCGAAGTGATCGACTCGTCCATCACCATCGGACCCGACCACGATGCCCGCAGCTGAGCGCACT
>JAYSTV010000639.1:0-11814 GCA_043719425.1 Acidimicrobiia bacterium
GGGCAATCCCACCCAGTCCCATGGCCGTGCGCAGCAGGTCCCCGGCGCGCGCCGTTCCGTCGGTTCCCACGGCCGCGGCGATGGCGGCGAGTTCGGCCGGGTCGATCTCCACCCATTCGCCCCGCACGCGCACCAGTCCCGACTTCGCTGCAGCCGCACGCCCGAGCGACGCCATTTCCGCCTTGGTGAGCCGCTTGCCGCCGAGCGCCGCCTCCCACGTGAACGCCACGAGCTCGTCGAACCCGAGCCCGCCCTTCGCCCCGCCAGACGCGCCGCTCGAAGTCCGCTTCGACGTAGCCTTCGCCCGCAATCGCACGCGTTGACGCGCCGACCACCAGCCCGGAAGTTGGATCCCGATGCCCGCTTCGGCGAGGGCCACCGAGTGAAGTCGGACAACGTCGAGGACCGACGCGGTCGAAAGCTCCAGCGATTCGGGACGGGCCGCGTCGAGCATCGGACGCAGTTCCGGGGCGAGCTGGGCAACGCGTCCGAGCCCGGTTAACAAGTCGGTGACGGCCGACGTCGGCATGGGTGCGGTGCCGGCCCACACCTGCGCGGCGTCGACGATCAGCGACGCCTCCTCCGTGTCCTGGAGCAACACGCGAACCAGCCATGACGAGATGGTCTCGTCGGAGGGTTCCTCGAAACGGAGGACGACTCGGGTGCGGGTGGCGGCCACGCAACCCGACCGCACCCACTCCGCGACAGCGTCGATGAACGCATCGACCTTGTCCGGCGGCAAGGACGACGGGAGAAACGGATCGGTGGCGGTGAGTGACGCCAGCCAGCACTCGGGAATCGATCGACGGTTCGCCTTGGCACCGAGAATTCCGCGCCCGCTCAGCCGCACCCGCACGGCCGCGTCGGTGGCGTTCGCGAGTGCATCCGAGGCAACACGGTGCGACTCCGGGGAGCCGTCGACCAGTAACGGCCGCAGCAGCTCCCGATCATTCGCTGCCGGGAGTGGCCACCACCACGACCGAACGCCCTGCACCGTCCGCGAGATCCCCGGCACAACGCGTCCGGCATCGACGAACCACTGAGCGGTAGCGGCAACGAGGTCGTCGTCGATCATTCTTGCGACCAGCGTTGCACTTCTCGGCACCAGCCGACCTTAGGCGCGTGCTGCCTGCGTTCTTGATACCTCGGAACAACGGCCCCGGCGGTTGAATCCACCGCAACCGCCACCGACGTTGCGCTCTCCTGGACAGCCGCAAGGCCGCTCTCATCAACTACACGCATGCGAATTCACAAAGGCAATCCACCGGCTTGGGCACCGCAGTTCACGAAGGCCGATGTTCGACACTTTCTCCGTCTCGTCGAAACCGAACTCACCGCCCGCGACCTCGACTTCTCCGGAACGGCTCCGGAGCTCGCCGACTCGCAGGGCCGCCAGGTCTACCTCGGCAATCTCGCGGAGACCTGCGCGCTTACGACTCGACAGAGATGGCCAGGAGAGATCGAATTCTTCTTCGAGACGATCACGTCGATCAGCGAGCTCGCCGACCCAGGCGCTATCAGTACCGATGTTGTTCGACGCAGCCTTCGGCTTCGTCTGTTCGCGACACTCCACGATTCGGCGAGCGACAAGACAAGCGAACTCATGCGTCTCATCGTGCGTCGTCCGGCGCTCCCAGGCACCGAGTGGGCGCTCTACCTTCGTCGGCCCGGCGCCGGCCAGGGCGTGATCACCGAGCATCTCCATGAGTGGGGTATCGACGTCGACGAGGCATTCTCACTCGCCCGAGAGAACACCCTCGTCGAAGAGAGCGGCACCATCTACGAGCGCAACGGTCTGTATCTCGCCACGAGCGGCTCGTTGTTTGCCCACGTTGGCGTGCTCGACATCATTGAACAACTTCCGCACGCCGCTGGCTACGTCGTCGCCGTGCCGAATCGCCATGAGGCGCTGGCCGCCCGAGTCACACCCGACGAAGCCGGCCTCGAGACCATCGTTTCCGTCATCATTGAAAACGCGTCACGATTTGGCGAGAGCTCGTCGCCGATCGCCCCGTTCGCCTGGTTCGTTCCGGGCACGGGGATCGGTCCGTTCGGCGAGCACGCCGAACTGATCGAGGTGACCGCAAGCTCACGCTTCGCCACGGGTCCCGGCGTGCGTCTCGGCCCGGCACTGCACGACTACTTCGCCGACCTCGAAGCTGCGTGATCCTCCGTCGAATCCGTTCGCTCCGTACCGCGGGCCGGTACGAAGCGACCAAGAACGGCAGGGGCGTCAGTCGGTTGTTTCCATCGGTTGATGTAGGTGATCTCGCGTGCTGGGCGGCGGGGCGCGGGGGTGAAACCGTCGCCTACAACTGGGGTGACGGCGAGGCGTACTTCACGCCGGCCGAGCCCGCTGCACGAGACCTCGCTTAGCGACCCTGGGTGATGTAGTCACCCAGGGCCTTGGCTTCGTCTTGGATCTCACCGACGCGCCGCTTCACGACATCGCCGATACTCACGATCCCGACGAGCGCACCGTCGTCGACCACGGGCAGGTGACGGATTCGCTGCTCGGTCATGGCGCTCATCAGCTGCTCCATCGTGTCGTTTGGTGAGCACGTGATCACGTCGACGGTCATCACTTCGGAGATGGGTCGTTGCAGCGAAGCCGCCCCACCCTTCGCGATCGACGCCACGATGTCACGTTCACTTACGATGCCGACGACCGAACCATCGGCTCCCGTGACGACCAGCGCCCCGATCCGTCGTTGACCAAGTTCGGCCGCGGCCGACAGGAGGGTTTGGTCCGGGCCAATCGTGGCTACCTCGGATCCCTTGCCCTTGAGAACACCGATGACACGCATTGCTGCCTCCTAGGTGTGCTGCGAAACGGAACAGCCGCAGCAGCGCCGACCCTACGACAAACTCCGCCCGCCGTCGATCGCCGCCAAGCCCACCCGCACGCAGCCTCGGGTCAGGGACACTTCAGGGTTTTCACCGGTGCCCCGCACCAGCGGACGGGCCCACGCTTGGTCGTATGACAAATGTCGTCAAGCCGCCGCCGAAGCGCCGACGCCGCCTCGCCCAAATCGCGGCAACCGGACTGATCGCCACCATCTCGGTATCCGCAAAGCCGTCAGCCGCTTTTGCCGTGCTGGCGTTGTTCATGCTGGTGGTCCCGTTCGAGAAACTGTTCCCCCGTCATCGCGGCCAACGGCTGCGACGAAAGGGTCTGGGCACCGACATCGCATTTGCATTCGCCGCGCCGCTGATCTCATTCATCGGTGTTGTCGTGGCGATCGCGGCGGGAGCGGTGAGCTTCGCCTGGTTGCCGGGTCTCGCCTTGCGTCCCCTGGTCCGTGCCCTGCCGGGCCCGGCGCTCGTCGTTGTCGGCGCCCTGCTCTTTGACCTCGCCGGGTACTGGGCCCATCGCTTCGCCCACGAGAACGCCGCCCTGTGGAGGTTCCATGCCATTCACCATTCGTCGCCCACACTCGACTGGCTGAGCGGCATTCGTGTCCACCCGCTCGATGGACTTCTCCTCGGACCTCAATTGGTCCTGCTCATCGCCGCCGGCTTTCCGCCGAAGGTCACGGGTGCACTTGCCGGCTTACAACTGATTGTCGGATTGTTCCTCCACGCCAACGTTCGCTGGCGGCTGCGACCGCTCCAGCGGGTCGTCGCCACGCCCGAGTTCCACCACTGGCACCACGCCAACGAACCAGACGCCATCCACACCAACTACGCCGCCCTATTGCCGCTCTGGGACCAACTCTTCAGAACGTTTCGCGTCCCCCAAGATCGCCAGCCGACGCACTACGGCGTTGACGACGTGCTGCCGACCAACTTCATCGGTCTCCTCGTCGCCCCACTCAAGGGTTGGCGACTGCCGCGCCTTCGGTAGACCTGCCGTTTCGCATCCCCACCGGGTTGTCTGTGAACATACGGCAGTGAATCACGCCGACGCGCTCACCCCTCAGCGACCTCGAAGCGCCCTTTCGATCCCGAACTTCCGGTTCCTGTGGGCTAACAACATCGCATTCTTTCTCGTGGCCAACGCCGAGCGTTTCGTTTACGGCTGGCTCGTTCTCGAAGGCCTCCAGCGGGGCGAACGCGAGCAGGGCTTCATCGTCTTCACGCTCGGCCTTCCCGCAGTACTCATCACCCTGCAGGCCGGGGTGTGGGCCGATCGACTCGATCGACGTCGACTCCTCATGACCACCCAACTCGCCGGCGCGGCAATCATGGCGGCCACGGCCGTGTTCGTGGGCACAGGACGCGCCACCCTCGGCTGGATTGCCGTGGCCTCGCTCATCGCCGGCACGGCCTCGGCCGTCGGCTCTCCGGTGCGCTCGTCGATGATCTCGGCCATCGTTCCCAAACAACAGTTGTTCAGCGCCATCGCCATCAACGCCTTGGCAATGACGTCGTCGATGATCCTCGGCCCGGTACTCGCCCGCGCCGTCGGCGCCAAGTTCGGCTTCGAAGGCGCGTTTTGGTTCCAAGCCGGACTGATGATCATCGGGATCGGCTTCCTGCACAAGCTCCGCCTCCCACCGCAACCCGAGCGCGGCCCGAAGCGTTCGGTGCGCGCCGAGACCCTCGATGCCGTTCGCCATGTGTGGCACGACCGGAACCTCCGCAACCTCTTCGGCCTCCTGATCCTGGCGAGCGTGACCATCAACCCCGCCGTCATGGTCACGTCACAGGTGCATGTGAAAGAAGCACTCGGCCGAGACGCCGGTGACTCAGCCCTGACCCTCGCGTGCATGGGCGTGGGCATCGCCATCACGTCGCTGATCCTCATCCGTAAGGGCGATATGGCCAACAAGGGAATGCTGTTTCAACGAGCCGTCATCATGGGCGCCACGATGACGTTCCTGATCGGACGATCGAACACCTTCACCATGATGCTGATCGTGTCGCTCTTCATGGGGCTCGCCGGTGGCTTCTACATCAACATGAATCAGGGTCTCATTCAGTCGAGCACCCCGCAACCGCTCATGGGTCGCGTGATGGGACTGTTCGTCCTCACTCAGGCCGGATTCATGCCCATCGGGGCCATCGGCCTGGGCTTCATCGCCCATCGCTTCAGTACCGGAATCGCCATCAGCGGAGCGGGAGCCGTCGCCTGGGTGATCTTTGTGATGGTCTACATTCGCAACGCCGATCTCCGCCGCCTGAGCTGACCCACGAGTTCACCTACTTCGACGGCCGGATCGACCCTCGTCTTCATGCATGGCCTCATTTGGGTTGCGGTCTGTGCTTCGAAATCTCAGCCCGCTCGAGCGAGACGACTCCGTGGAGGTGCGGGATGGTCAACTCGCGACTGCGGATCCGTCGCTCAAGATGATCGCAAAAGGCCAGGACCTCGTCGGGCATGTAGAAGCTGACTGGCGGCTGGGCGTGCCAGAAGATGTCGAGTTCGTCGGCGAGCGTCGCGTTACCAAGCAGTTCGCGGGTGAGCGGCAGAAGGGCAAGTACTTTGCCCAGGCGGAAGCTCGCCACGAGTTTTGCGGTGAGCAGCAGCCCCGGGTCCGTTGCCAGTCGTGTGATCTCCGCAGCCTCCTGAGCGGTGAGACGATTCAGAATCGACCCGTCAGATGGCGTGCCGTTCTCGGCCTCAGTTCGTGCCGATCGCGTCGTGATGATGCGAGCAAGCGCTCCCTGAAACGCCGCTGCGCTCATGTGGACGCGGCCACGACACCGACGATGCGCCTCGCTCGGTCGAGTTGCGCGAGCAATCCCGCCTCGCCGAGGCGCTCAAACCACGTTCCGAAGAGTTCGAAGGTCACCCCTTGCAGGTCCGGGCAGCGCGGCGCAGTATCGGCCATAAGGTCCCATACCGCTTCGGGCACGGCCCCGGCATGAGCGTCGAGGACAAAACCATCGAGGTATGCCTCGCCCGCCACATGGATCTCGATCACGCGGTCGAGGTCGAGGCGATCGAGATATGTGTCGACGTTCCATCCCCTGTTCACGACGTTGACCCACAGGTTGTGAAGATCGAGCAGGAGACCACATCCGGTCGCCGTGGCCACCGATGACAGGAACGTGGCTTCATCCATGTCCGATCGCCCGCCGTCGAAGTAATACACGTTGTTCTCAAGGAGAAACGGCACCTCGATCACAGATTGGATGTAGTTAACCCGCTCAATGACCCTCCCGAGCGACTCGTGATCGAGTGCAATCGGGAGGGTGAGATTTACATTGATCTCGCCGGACTCGCTTGACGCGAGATGCCACGCAAGATGATCCGAGTGCCAACGCGCACCGAGCGACCTTTGCCATGAATGGACTTGTTGGAGGTGAGCACGATCAAATCCGTGCGCGCTTCCGATCGAGAGCCCGATGCCATGAAGAACGACGGGCAGATCTTGGGATTCGAGCCAACACCGAAGCGACGCATCATCGATGTAGCGCGGAACGGCCTCGCGTCCGAGGTCCGTCCAGGCTGTATCCGGCACGAGCTCGACATAGTCGACGTACTCTCGCCAAGCCTCAACAACGGAAAGAAGCTCGGGTTGAAGAGTCAGACCGACTCCGCGGCCGAGCAAGGCTTAGTTGGCGAACTGACGAGTCGCCAGCTCGCGCCAAGCCGGGTCCTCGATGACGATCCTGTCGAGGCCAGATCGGCAGGGCGCACAGCCGCCAAAACCGCCGAACTTCGGGATGGTCAGCACTGCTTTCAATGCTTCGACGATGGACTCAAAGCTTTCGTTTCCTAGCGACAGTCGAATTTCGCTCGGACCAACCTTCAGATGCTTTTCCACGGGATTTTCCTTCCGTCCGGTCGAAGATGTCGGTATGACACCCACATAACCGAACCAAAGACTACAGAAGACCTAGTCGAATAGTCAATCTGATTCAGTACATTTTCGCAGAATCTCCGAACGCTATTCGCTCCGCAGAAACAGAGCATTCATTCGTATATGAGCGGATACTCGATAGTCGAATATCGGTTCACAACTGCCCTTCACCTCATCAGCGCGGCTTGGCGCCACCACCGACTCGGAGCGTCTCGCCGGTGATCCAGCTCGCTCCCGGAGAACACAGGAACAGCACGGCGGCACCCATGTCGAGTGGGGTGCCGAGACGCTGCATCGGGATGTTCCACTTCGCCTCAACGTCGGCGAGATCCGCGTCGGTCTCGATACCGAGGGCTTTGCGGAAGATCTCTGTGGGCACGACCCCCGGCGCAATCCCGTTCACGCGAATACGCGGCGCCAGTTCCGACGAGGCGGTTTGCGTGAGCGAGTTCACCGCCGCCTTCGCGGCTCCGTAGTGACCGCTCCCCGGCACGGGACCAAACCCGGCGCCCGAAGAGATATTGATGATCGAACCCGTTTCCATGTGACGCGCCGCTGTGGTGATGCCGATCCACACTGCGGTCTGGTTCAGCGCAATGCAGTGGTCCCAATCGGCCCGGCTGAGCTCGGTCAGCGGCAACCGGGCGGGTGAACCTCCGGCGTTATTCACCCAGATCGAGAGCTTGCCGAACGCGGCGATCGCCGCGAGCGCCAGCGCCTCGACGGCGGCATCGTCGGTCACGTCGGTTTCGACGGCAAGCGCCTCGCCGCCGTCAGCCCGGATCGACGCAGCAACGGCCTCGACTTCGTGGACGCGACGGGCCGCAACGACGACCTTGGCGCCGGCCGCGACCATCGTGCGGGCGATACCTTCGCCAATCCCACGGCCACCACCGGTGATCACCGCGACCTCGCCTCGCAACGAGAACAGCTCGGATGGATTCGGGTAATCAGTGCTCATATCAATGTCCAGTGGTGAAAGCGGCTTGGGCGGACCAGGACCCTAGGTGGCTCGGAGCGCCACACCAACTCGCGCTAGGCGTGCACTTCTCCACCGAGATAGCTACTTTCCAGCAGCCGGGGGTTGGCCCGGAGGTGTGCGGCCGTGCCCTCCAGGACCAGACTGCCGTGGCTGAGCACGTAGGCGCGATCGGCGACCTCGAGGGCGAGATGTACGTGCTGCTCCACCAGCAAGATTCCGGTCCCGGTTTTTGCTGCGATATCTCGAAGGATCGGGAGCAATCGCTCCACGATGATCGGCGCCAAGCCAAGACTCATCTCGTCGACCATGAGCAGCTTCGGTTCGACCGTAAGCGCGCGTGCTACAGCAAGCATCTGCTGTTCGCCGCCGGAAAGCAGTCCGGCCCGCCGATCCATGAGTGGTTCCAGAGCGGGGAAGTATTCAAGTGCTTGGCTCAGCGCTGACGATCCGCGCTTGGCCTTGAGGCGCAGGTTCTCACGAACGGTGAGTTGAAAGAACAGGCTGCGGTCCTCGGGCACGTGGGCGAGCCCTTCACGGGCCACGTGGTGCGGACGGCGGCCCTTGATCGACTTTCCGAGCACGGTGATATCCCCGGACAGGATCGGGATCAACGCCGAGGTGGTGAGCAACGTCGTGGTCTTGCCGGCACCATTTGGACCGAGGAGCGCAACCACCTCACCTGCGTCGACATGGAGATTGAGGTCGCGGACGACGGGAACCCCGTTGTAGCCAGTGGAGAGGTTAGAGATGGTGAGAAGACTCATACGTCACGCTCCAAGGGACCGAAAACGGGTGTGGCGAGCAGCGCAGCGCAGCGGAAGGGCGCAGCGCAATAGGCGAAGGCTCATACCGCATCGGCCGCACTTTCACGGGCTGATTGGCCGAGGTAGGCCTCGATCACGCGAGGGTTGCGTTTGATTTCTGATGGCGTGCCTTCAGCAATTTTCGAGCCGAACTCGATCACATAGATATAGTCGCAGATGGTGAGGACCAGGCCCATATCGTGATCAACGAGGAAGACGCTCGTTCCCGAGTTCACGATGTTGCGAATACTTTTCCCGAGCTGCAGGCTCTCGGCGGTATCGAGGCCGGCGGCCGGTTCGTCCATGCACAGCAGCTTCGGTCGCGTGGCCAATGCCCGCGCCGCCGAGACCAGCTTGCGTTGTCCTTGGCTGATCTCGTTCGGCTTCTTCTTGGCCAGTTCGCCGATACCCAGGACGTCCAGGGCGAGGTGGACGCTCGCACGGTCACGCCGTCGACTTGGCGCAACGATATCGAGCAGAAAGTTTTTGGCCGTCTGCTTGTCGGCGGCCACGAAGAGATTCTCTTCCACGGTCAGGTCGTCGAAGAGTTCAAGCGACTGCCAGGTTCGCCCGAGACCCAGCCCGGCCCGCTTATGCACGGGAAGGTGGGTGATGTCATGGCCATCGAAGACGATGCGACCCGTCGTGGGCACGAAACCGGTGATGCCATCGATGAAGGTGGTCTTTCCGGCACCGTTCGGGCCGATCAACCCGACAAGCGTGCCTTCGTTCACGGCGAAGTCCACGCCGTTCACCGCCCGAAGACCGCCGAAGGTAACGGTCATTCCCGCCGTTTCCAGAAGACTCATTTTGTATCCATCGCAAGAGTGCCGGCGGGTGCGATCGATTCGGCGGCTTTTCGCTCTTTCTTTAGCTTCTTCTCCGCTGTTTGCGCCCGAATTGCCCCAGCGATTCCTTCGGGATTTTGTATAGCGGTGAAGATCAAGAGCACTCCACCGATGTAGAACTCCCACTTCCCGAGCGACCCGATCACGCGGGTCATCGTGTAGAACGCCACGCCTGATGACCCGACGATTCCAGCGGCAACGGCACCGCTCACGCTGGTGATCCCACCGAGGTACGCCACGGCAAGTGCGGCAAGCGATGCAATCGTTCCGTAGGAAACGTCAGAGACCGAGCCGAACCGGTAGCCGATCAGACAGCCACCGATTCCGGCGATGAACGACGACACGGCGAAGACCATCATCTTGCCGTTGGCGACGTTGATGCCGATGGCGCTCGCGGCCCGTTCGTTCGAGCGGATCGCCAGCATTCGCCGACCGGTCGAGCTCTTGCGAATGTTGGTCACAACGACGCACAGAATCAGCACCACGACTACCAGGAAGATCCCGAAGATCGGTCTCGATGATTTGTCGCCGAGTATTAGGCCGACGTCCCACCCACCGATCTTCGGATTCGGAACCTTGGCTCCCGCGGTCTTGGTATCGCCGATGAAGTCGGGATTCTTGAACAAGAACTCCGCAACGGTGAGGCCGCCGGCGAGCGTGATAATCGCCAGGTTGGTTCCTCGAACCCGCAGTGCGGGTAGCCCGACGAGGAGACCAAATGCAGTCGCCACCGACGCGGCAAGCAGGGGTGCGATCGGAAACGGTATCTCCCAGCCGACCGCCAGCTTGGAGAGCGTGAACCCGGCCACGCCGGCAAAGGCCATCTGGGCGAGCGACGTCTGGCCTCCGAATCCGGTGAGAACCACCAACGAAAGCGCTAACACGATCGCGATCAGCGTCGTCATGATTGCCCCGCGCCAGAGCGGCCCGAGGAACAGCAAACCAGCGATCGCGAGAGCCGCGGGCATGAGCGCGGTGAATGGTGTCAGCCTCGCCGGGGGTACCTCCGGAAGTTTCCAGTTGTCGACGCTGCCACGGTCGGGCAGGCGTTCGCCCATCGCCACCATCGAGATGATGATCACGATGAACGGAAGGCCTTCACGGGCTCCGTACTTCGGGAACCACGTGAGGTCGTTCTGGAGCTTCGTGAACACCGATTGGATCATGCCGATCGCCATGCCGACGGCGACGGTCGGAAGCGGTCTCTTGAATTCGCCGATCAACGCCGCACCCACAGCAGGAATCAGGTAGGCGAAGGTCAGCACCGTGGTGTTGAGGGCGATCATCGGTGCCGCGAGGATGGCCACAAGACCGCCGACCACCGAAGCGATCACAAAGCTTGCGCCGGCCATCAGATCCGGCGAGAAACCGAGCAGAACGGCTCCCTTCTCGTTCTCGGCCGCAGCGCGGGTGATCAAGCCAACGCGGGTGAAGCGAAAGGTCGCCCACAACGCAGCAGCCATAACCAGAACGATGAAGGCGAGCCACAAACCATCGCGCGGTACCGTCAGACCAGAAGCAATCGATACGGGTTCCCTCGGAAGGATGCTCGGGACACGAAAAACGGTGGTGTCCCCGAAACGGCCCCGAACAAGATCCATGAGCAAGATCACCAACCCGACGCTCGCCACGACACGGGCGAGCGCCGGGGCTTTTCGGAGCGGACGGAAAACCAGCAGATAGACGATGAGTCCTAACGCCGCGGCAGTCGCCAAGGCAAGAAAGAACCCCCACCGGAACCCGACGTCGCCACCACCGAAGTGGTAGCGCGCCGGGAGCCCGGGAACGGGAAACGGGTACGCGCCTTTTCGAAGGTCCCCGTAGACGAACGCCGTCCACATCGCCATGCCGCCATAGGCGAAGTTCACGATGCCCGAGCCCTGGTAGGTGATGACCAACCCGAGCCCGAACGCCGCGATGATTGCTGCCGCCCCGCTACCGAGCAGCAAATAGAAGACGTAGTCGGTCACGAGAGACGCACGTTACCTAGAGAGCGAGCAGGTCGGTTGACTACGGAAGGTACGGCTTCACGTCGACCGATTCGAGACCGGGAATGGTGATGTTGCCGGCCTTGGTGTACTCGGCCACGGGGAACGAGAACGCACAGACGGCCGAGTAGGCGGGAACGGCGCCGCATTCCAGTTTTGCGCCGTTCGGCCACGCGGTCGTTCCTCGCACCGTCTTGAAGAAGGAGAACAATGCCGGTCCGGTGACGGCGATCTTCTTGGCCTTCATCCGGTTGGCATGCTCGGCCATCGTCATGATGCCCTGGACGCCAAGCACTCCGAGGCCGAGAGCACCCGGGTCGATTTCGGCCGGCTTGACCTTGCGCACCGGGGCCGTAATGGCCTGAAGGATGCCGCGCTCCGGGGTGAGCTGGTCCGTTTGCGCTCCGGGGAATGCCCAGCCGAGCAGGTCGTCGCCCGCCG
>JAYSTV010000640.1:0-4921 GCA_043719425.1 Acidimicrobiia bacterium
ATCGATCGCCGTGGTGGCGATCACGATCTGTCCGTCGGCGAGGCGCAGAATCTCGACGGCGCGACTCTGCGACGGCCAGTCGATGATCGATGCCGTGACGATGTCCCAGAAGCCACCGCCCGCACCGCTCGGATGCGGTCGTGCCGTGATGCGGTTGGTATGGCGATGACCTGAGACCCAAGCGATCACGTTGGCGTGCTCATGGAGGACAGCGACAACCGGCTCGGCGAGAAGTCGCTCGTCGCCACCGCCTTCTTCGTTGGTGAGCGAATCGAGGCCGTGATGGGAGGCAACGACAACCCAGCGCGCACGAGCGTCACGGATTCGGTCACCGAGCCAGGCGAGTTGTGCTCGCCCAACGCTTCCTTCGTAGTGCCCAGCCGGATGGTTGGTGTCGATCACGATGATGCGGACCTCGCCGAGGTCGTGCACATAATCGCCACCCTGACCCGGGACGAATCCGTGCCCATGGATACGAGCAGACAATGAACTATGCGCGCCTATGAACTCCGAGCCCGTGATTGCACGACGGCCGGAATCGGGCCGCACCGAACGAGTCGTGGCGCCCACATTGAAGGCATGGGGCGTCTCGATATATGTGCGCAGAACATCTTCCGGAAGAAAACCGGCGGGAACTGCGTCAGCCTTCTGATCACCTAACGCGATCTCTTCGAGGGCCGGATTACTGAACGCGGTGCCCTGGCGCATCACATCGTGGTTCCCAACAACGGCGAGCCAACCAATACCGAGGCCCGCAGAAACAAGTGGTTCGTTGATGGCTTCGACGAGGCCCGGGTACGACGGGAAACCACGATCGCGCTGCCACATGCCATCCACCGCGTCAGGACACCAGAACCCGACGTCGGCCCAGTCTCGCGATTGCACGCCGTCATACGGCAGGACCGACGTGCCTCCGTCGAGCAGAGCGAGGTACGCGTCGAGTTCGTTGCGTTGGGCGTTATCGAGACAGTCGCCCGTGACGATGGCCAGGTCCAACGGCGCGCCACTGACCGGACCGAAAGGCGACGCCGCAATGGTCGCCACCATCGAAGCGAGCGCATGCTGATTGAGCAGCTCGTACGGACGATGAGTCGGTGTGAAGGCTCGCCAGCGCGGATCGTCGACCAGAAGCTGGCACGCTTCGACCCGAGCCGGAGACGACGCATCCATCACGTGGAGGTCCGTCAGCTGCACGAAGCTCGCAAGGACCTCGGCACCAGCCAGCGACAGCGGAGCGCAATGGCCCGTCAGGTCGCCGCGCCATGTATGTGGATCGGGTGGGCCGGCCGCGCACCCCACATACGACGAACGCACCGCCTCGCCCGCAACGATCGTTGCCGAAGCCCACGTGTCGGGAGTCTTCACCGCGCCACCACGGTGGCGTCGCGGGCGACCACGGTGAGCAGAACTCCCCGACCGGGGTGAAGGTCGTCGGCCTCACGACTCGGAACATCGCAGAGCAGCTGATCGCCGAACGACGTGACGACCTCCACCCGAGCAACCGGGCCGAGGAACGAATGCGAACGCACCACGGCCGAGATTGATCCACCTGGCGCCGCCCCTTCGACCAGGCCGGCCGCCACAACCTCGGGACGAAGAAGCAACGTGGCCGGTGATCCCATTTGCAGCAGGCTCGACGCGCAGGAGAGCACCGTGTCACCGTACGTCACGGAGTTAGCGTCCCGGACAACGACCGGAAGGCGATTGATCGTCCCCACGAACCCGGCCACGAACTCCGTCGCCGGGTGGCGATAGAGCTCCTGCGGCGAAGCGAGTTGCTCGAGCTGTCCGTTGCTCATCACCCCCACGCGATCACTGATCGAGAGGGCCTCTTCCTGATCGTGGGTGACGAACAGTGTCGTGATCCCCACGTCAAGCTGCAGCCGACGGATCTCTTCACGAAGCTGTACCCGCACCTGCGCGTCGAGAGCCGAAAGCGGTTCGTCGAGCAGGAGCACGCTTGGCTCAATGGCAAGCGCGCGTGCTAACGCAACTCGCTGCTGCTGTCCGCCCGAAAGTTGATGCGGGTATCGGTCGGCGCGACCTTCAAGGCCGACGAGTGACAGCAGTTCGTCAGCGCGCTCTCTACATTCGGCCCTTCCGCGCTTTCGAAGTTTGAGGCCGAAGCCGATGTTTTCTGCCGCCGTCATGTTCGGAAAGAGGCTGTAGGCCTGGAACACCATTCCCATGTCACGCTCATTGGCAGGGATACGAGTGAGGTCGCGGTCGTCGAGGAGAACTCGACCAGCATCAGGGCGCTCGAAACCGGCAACGCTGCGCAACGCTGTCGTCTTGCCGCAACCGCTCGGACCGAGAAGGCTCACGAGTTCACCAGACTCGATGGTCAGATCGAGATGGTCCAACGCCCGCACGGCCCCGTAGGTCTTCACAACATCGACGAGCGAGAGAGTAGCCATTGCATCCCTTCAGCGGCCTGCGGCCCCGGTGATGTCAACCGCACTGCTGCGGCCGACGCGTTTGCTTACGGAATTGAGGATCAGCAGGAAGATCCAGCTGAAGGCAAACGCCAGCAGCGACAGGGCCGCCGCCCCCTGCGCTTCGACCCGCCCCGCACCCGAAAGGTAGATCGGAAACGTATTGAACAACAGCAGGCTGGCAATCGTGAATTCACCCATGACCACCGCAAGGCACAGGAAGATCGAACCGAGAACGGCGGTGCGGAGATTCGGGAACACCACTTTGGACATCACCTGCGGCCACGTCGCACCAAGGCCACGCGATGCTTCGGTGAGGGTCACCAGATCAATGGTGCGCATTCCGGCGTCGAGAGCGCGGAAGAGGAAGGGCAGACAGATCACGACATAGATCGGCACGAGGAAGAACGGACGTCCGACCATCCATTCCGGCCAGCCCCGCGTGAGCTGGGCAATGCCAACGACGAGGATGATCGGCGGAATCACGTAGGGCAGGATCGACACGATCTCGACCAGCGGCCGGGCGGCCGGCACTTTCAACTGCATCCAGAAGACCGTCGGAAGCATCAGGAGAAAGCTGGCGATCGCGGTGGAGATCGCGATCTGAAAACTCAGCCAAAGCGGGGCACCAATATCGGGGCTGCGAAGAATGGAGTTAAAGGCCGTGAAGCGATACCCGAGCTTGTTGTAGTTGATGCTCGAAACGAAGGTGGCCACCAGGGGACCGAAGAAGAACAGCCCACTGAGAACGACCCAAAGGACTTTGCCGATTGGGGGTCGCGCCCGACGGCTGGTCGCGGCCGACGTCATTTCGCCCACCGTGCGGCGCGGCGCTGGAGCCACAGGTAAAGGCTCATCGCCACGACGACGACCGCGAGCATGCCGGTTGCCAGCGCTTGGCCAAGCTGCGCGTTGTCGGCCGTGACATTGCCGCGCAGGAAGCTGCCGATCTTTACGGGTACGAGCCCGACCTGACCCGAAGTCAACGCCGCCGCGGTGGCATACGCGCTGAACGCGTTGGCGAAGAGCAGCACAAAGGCTCCGAGCACCGAGGGCATGAGGACGGGTAGACCGACATGACGCCAATACTGCGCGTCGGTCGCCCCAAGATTCGAGGCAGCTTCGCGCCACTGCCGTCGGAGCCCTTCAATCGCGGGGGTGATAACGATCACCATGAGCGGAATCTGAAAGTACGCATACACAATGACCAGTCCAGCGAAGCTGTAAATCTTGAACCCTGGATACAGCGACCAGCCGAGAGAATTCAGCAGCTTGGTCACCATGCCCGTCACACCAAGGGTGGCGATGAAGATGAAGGCCAACGGAACGCCGCCGAACTGTGACCCGAGTCCACTGAACGTCAACATCACGCTTCTGAGCCACCGAGGTCGCGACAGGCTCAACACGGAGTACGCCAAGAGACCGCCGAAGATCACACCGACCGCCGCCGAAAGCAGGCTCAGGGTGATCGACGTGCGGAACGCAATGAGGTATTGCCGCGCTCCCATGTCGCGAACGTTCTGAAGCGTGAACGAGCCGGTCGACGAACGAAGGGCTCGGAACAGAACAGCCGCGGCAGGGAGGACGAGGACGCCAAACGTGTAGACGATGAACGGGGCCAGTCCCCACCACGACCGGTTGATCCGCGTTCTCCGACGCGAGTCGGCCACCGTAATGACCGACTCGTCGGCGCGGGTCTGCTCGGCCGCGATGCTCATCGCTCTACGCCCCGAGGGCGTTGGCCCACTCCTTGGTGACCATGTCCTTGGCCTTCGTCGTCTGCGCCAGGGTGGGGAACTTCACCTTGGCCATCGTGGCCTTGTCGGGAAGCTGGGCGGCGAGCGCGGCCGGAACTTTTCCAGCGGCGACCAGCTCGTTGTACCGGGCCGGGAATGCGGCGCCCTTCAGCCACAACAACTGGCCCTCATCGGAATACAAGAACTCGAGCCACAGCTTGGCGGCATCGACGTTCGGCGCAAACTTCGAGATGGCCTGGCAGTAGAACCCGGCGATCACTCCGTCGCTCGGCACCGAGGTCACCCAGTCGAACTGACCGGCAAACTTCTTGGCGGCGCCCACGTGGTTGTAGTTCCAATCGAGAACGATGGGCGTTTCGCCGCTGGCGACGGTTTGCGGGCTGGCGGCCGTGGGGTTGAAGTTGCCCGCCTTCTTGAGATCGGCGAAGTACTTGATGCCCGGCGACACGTCGTCGAGCGAACCGCCGTTCGCGAGAGCCGCGGCCCACACGCTAAAGAACGCCGCACTCGCTGAGGTCGGGTCACCATTGAGCGAGACCTGGCCCTTGTATTTCGGATCTTTCAGATCCGCGTAGGACTTCGGAACGCCACCCTTGGCCACATCGGTGCGCACGCCGAGCGCCATCACGCCGTAGTAGTCACCGACCCACATGCCGTCGGGGTGCTTCAGCTCGGTCGGGATCTTGTCCCAGTACGTGCCCTTATACGGCTGGAACAGGTCCTCGGTCA
>JAYSTV010000065.1:0-1774 GCA_043719425.1 Acidimicrobiia bacterium
AAGGTCGAGACGCACGACGTCTCCGTTGGACGTGACCAGTCCGACCTTGACTGGCACTCCCTCCTCCCACGGATACAGGATCTCAAGTTGCGTCGACCCAAACCGGCCGAGCCGACGATCACCGATCGAGTACCGCCAATAGCCGTCGTTGACGATGACCTGGCTCACCGTGAGCGGCTGGGTGCTGGCATTGCGCAGGATGAGGCGTATCGCCGGAGGCTCGGCCACGAAGACGACCCGTTCCGCTGTCCCTGCCGCCTGCGGTAGCGCCGATCGAAAACCGTCGAGCGGGTTGCTGGCTAGGAAGACAGCGAACATGCCGATCAGCGCAGCGAGCGGTAGCGCGGCGAGTGCCAACCGCCGGCCTCGGCTCGGCGCACCTGGAACCGACTCGACGTCGCGGACGGTCACCGCCACAAGGTCATCGGTTCGGCTCATCTCAGCTCACCTCGAACATCGACATCCAGCCCAGCTCGACGAACTCGCTCTGATGGGCGTGGAACATGAACCGGCCGGGCTCGTGGTACGTGAACTCGAGCATGTGCCGCTCGGCTTGGCCCATCGTCACGATGTCGGTCAGCTCGTGGGGATTGAGCCCCGTCCCCGTACGGTAGAGCTGAAAGAAGTTGGCGTGGAGGTGGAACGAGTTGACCGGGTCGAACTCGGTGACGTTTATGACGTGGGCCCGCTGCAGCTCGCCGACCGCGATTGGGATCGGCTTATCGAAGTAAGCAAAGGCAATGGTGTTGGCCGCGTACACTTCGTTCTTGCCATCGAAGTCGATGTCGAACGCGTTCAGGACGAATACCATCTCGTGCGCCGGTGGTCGGCCACCGGGCGGGTCGACGATAAACGCGCCGTAGAGCCCGCGATGGATGTGGCTAGCCAGCGGGAGCGAGTGGCAGTGGTACAGGTGCGTCCCGAATGGACCCGCGATGAAGTCGTAGGTGAAGGTTTCTCCGGACGCCACCTCTCCCGCTCCGGGTACACCGTCCATGGCGGCCGGATGGTATCCGTGGAAGTGAATCGTGTGCGGATGCCGGGACGAGTTGAAGAGCTCAACCCGGATGCGGTCCCCCTCGGTTGCCCGGATCGTCGGCCCGGGAACTCGCCCGTTGTACGTCCACGCTTCGAAAAAGACCCCCGGGGCGACCTCGATCTCCTTGGACGCTGCGATGAACCGATACTCGCGGACCGTCCGGCCCGTCACGTCCTTGGACACCTCACCACCGTCGAAGTCCGTGAGGATCTGGTGCGGGTCGAAGCCGTTTCGGGCAGCGTCAACGGTGCCAACGGTGCCCAGACGGCCGTGGACAGGCATCGGCCCATGGTCTCCGCTGTGCGCGTCGGACCCGGCCTGGGCCGCAAGCCCCCGAAACGCGGACGCGCCGCCGAGCAGACCCGCTCCACCGATGAGCGCGCGGCGAGTAAACGTTCCATTATTCATCGAGACCTACAGCCTGGCGGCAGTGAACCGACCTCAATAGCTGGTCGCCGAGGGCGTGGCGGGTGCCAGCGACCTCGACCCACGTCGGACCGCCGAAGGCCGCCCTCTCGACAACCTCCACGTCCGCACCGGGGCGCAATCCGAGCTGCACCATATGGGCGAGGGCCGGCGTGTCGTGATCAGAAACCCACACCACGGCGGCGCGTACACCCACGGCGAGCGCGCCCAACGCGACCAGGTCGGGCTCGACGTAGCGCTCTGCACCAGCGGCGGGGATCGGATGGCCGTGCGGGTCGACCTCCGGATGCCCGAGCATCTCGTCGATGC